>CAYOBD010000128.1:0-6713 GCA_964402005.1 uncultured Eggerthellaceae bacterium | reverse complement strand
TGAAGGGGCGGTCCGGCATTTGTGGTAGAGGTACCGAAGAAAACTATATCCTGAATCCACAAGGTTGGCGAAGCTCCCGCCCTTTGCGAGCAGTTCCTCGTAGGTGCCTTCCTCGGCGATGGCGCCATTCTCCACAACGATGATGCGATCGCAATGCTTCACGGTGGACAGGCGGTGCGCCACAACGATGCGCGTGCAATCGAGCTTGGCAAGCGAATCGGAAACATGCTTCTGCGTCTTGTTGTCAAGCGCGCTGGTGGCTTCGTCGAAGACCAGAATCTTGCGTTTGCCGCAGATGGCGCGGGCAATCATCAGACGCTGACGCTGACCGCCCGAAATTCCGCCGCCGCCTTCCGTTACGAGCGTCTGCAGACCCATGGGCATCTTGCGGATGTCTTCTGCGATGCCCGCGATCTCCGCGGCCTCCCATGCGTCCTCGGGCGTAGCAGTCGGCGTGGAAATCGTGATGTTGCTCTGGATGTCACCCATGAAAAGCTTGCCATCCTGCATGACCACACCGATATGCTGGCGCAGAGATCTTAGGTCGATTTTCTGCACATCGTATTTTCCGAACGTGATAGAGCCGCGCTCGGGTACCTCAAAGCCGAGCAGCAGCCTCAAGAGAGTCGATTTTCCACAACCCGACTTTCCTACGATTGCAACGTACTCGCCAGGTTTCACCTTGAGAGACAGGTTGCGCAAAATGTACGGTTGCTGCGGATTGTAACGGAACGATACGCCCGAGACTTCAATGCCGCCCGTTAGCTCCTCTACACTTGTTTTGCCCTCGGTAGTTTCGGGAACCGTTTCGAGGATGGGTTCCACCAGCTCGAGCATAGGTCGTATCTGGGCAACCTGCCCCGCCAGGGAGGCAAGCGCCGCTATGGCTGCCGTTACCTGACCGTATGCCGCATTGAACGCCATGTAGTTCGCCACGGAAACACCGGTCAGGCCTGCTAGGTAGAAGATGACCGCGGCGCCCACGAGGCCGACAAGCGTGACGATCGCCGGCAGTGCACGAACCAGAACCGGGCGATTGTAAGCGGGGCGCGCGTATTTGGCATATCCGCTCGCCCACTTCGCAAAAGCGCGATCCTCGGCACCTGCAAGCTTGATCTTCTGTATGCCGTTCAGCAACGCGGTCACCATACCTGAGAGCTTTGCATTGGCTTCCATCGTCGCCTGTTCATAGCGTACGGTTACTGCGGTTGCGATCACCATAACAGCCGCCTGGAGAAGGGCGGTTATCAAAGCAGGAAGCGCAAGCGCCGGTGCATAAACGGCTACCTGCACGACATAGATGAGCGAGAGCACTGCCGTAAGCGTCGACCCCAGCAACACGGTGGATATCATCTGGGTAAGCATGGTCACATTCGCCACACGATTGGCCAGATCGCCCGATGAATATTGCTTGAAGAACGAGGTGGGCAACGCAAGCACGCGGGCAAACGTTGCCGACTCGGCGACGACCTCAAGTTTTAAGGAAACACGGGCCATCACTAAGTTGCGACATGCGGTAAACATGGCCGTAGACACCACAACGCCCAGCAGAAGCGCACCGATCGGCAGAATCAGGCGGGCTTGCCCGGACGGAGCCACGATGTTGAAGGCCACGTAGTTGGCCCAAGCCGGCAAAAGCCCCAGAAGGGTAACGGCCAACGCTGCCGCCAATACGACCAGATAGTCGCTGCGATCGAAGATGCTGAAGACGAACTTCATCAGATCGCGTACCTTCAGCGCCTTGGCGGGCAGCGGCCTGTAGAACAGCATGGCGTCAGATTCGATGTGCTTGGCAACCTCACCGGTCACCCTGACTTTGCGTCCGGTATCGGCCTCGAGGTAGTAGTAGCTACGCAAGCCACGCGGCAGCAGCGCTATAACCTCGCCGGTGTCAAGCCTGCCCACCATCGCACCGAATGCCTGCTTATGCCATCCTGGCTCCAAACGCACGGTTCTGCGCATCGTCCCCGTGGGCCGGCAGAGCCATTCGATGCGTTCGTCTACATCTGAAATGTCTTGCGGCACTGTGCCCGCCTCTATCCCAAGATACGCAAGGCACGCCCGGGTGGCTTTGTCCGACTGTTCGATATCGTCTACGTCCATGTGAGGAGCAATGCGTTTACCGCTTACGCTGGCGGCAAGCTCCGCATAGGCGCGCTCGGTCATCGCGGCATCGTACTTGGCACGCATCTCGATTTGCGACTCAATCCAATCCATCAGTCGCTCCTCACGAGTTCTGCGTAAGCGCCGTTCAAGGCAAGCAGCTCTGCGTGCGTGCCTCGCTCCACGGCTTCACCGTCTTCGAGCACTACGATTTCGTCGCAGTCGCGAATGGTTGACAGGCGATGCGCTACGACGATGCAAGTGACGCCGCGGTCGCGTATGCGCCGTATGACCTCCTCTTCGGTCTTTGCATCGAGCGCACTCGTCGCTTCGTCCAGAATGATGATAGTGGGGTCTTGCGCGAGCACGCGCGCAATCTCGAGCCGCTGCAGCTGACCGCCAGAGAAGTTGCGTCCACCAGGAAGAATTGGGCTGTCATAGCCTCCCTCGCGATCGAGAACGACATCGTGGATGGCCGCGTCGCGGCAAGCGAGGATGACTTCGTAGTCTTCGATAGCGCGATCCCACAGCTTGACGTTGTCGCTTACCGTGTCCTCGAAAGTGACTATATCCTGATCGACGACGGCAAGCGAACCGCGCAGAACCGGGCGCGGAATGTACTTTATCGGTACGCCATCGAAGCGCACCTCGCCAGACCACGGCTCATACAAGCCGCTGACCAACTTGGCGATAGTGGATTTACCGCAACCCGACCCGCCAACGAGCGCCACCCAATTCCCTGGCTCGACATGCAGGTTGAAATCCTTGATGATCGGCGGTTCGAGCGGCGAATACCCGAACGTCACACCTTCAAGGTCCACCCGTCCGAACAGCTTCTCTCCATTGAGCATCAGCTGCGGGATTTCGGGAGCCTCGGTCCCATCCTCGGCTTCGGGAGTTTCGGCTCCGCCCTCGGCTTCGGCGGCTTCGGCTTCCCGCTTGGCCTTCTCGTCTTCCTCGTCCTCGGGAACGTCCGCCGGATAGCGCATTACGTCCTCGATACACTCCATCTGAGTCTGCATCTCCTGAACGGTTTGACCCAAGGAGATCAGCTGGCTTACCGGCGACATGAACGCTGCAAGAAAGCCGGTGAACGCAAGCAGCGCGCCCGGCGTGAATGCCTTTTCCACGATGAGCCAAATGCCGATCACCAGCACTGCGATGTTGGCTATCTGGGTCATTATCTGCGGTATGGCCCCCAGATACTCGTTCAGGCGCGTTGTGCGCACGGTCGCTTCGTTGACGTTGGCCTGGTAACCCGCCCATCTTCCGAAATACCCTGTTTCAGCTCCCGCTGATTTGATGGTCTCGATCATCTCGATGCCGCTAACGGTCGCAGCATACAATTTGCCGGCGTTTGCCATGGCGGATCGCGAGATGTTCACACGCTTGGTGGAGATATAGCGCGCCAAAAACGCATTGATCGCTACGGTGAGCACGCCAACCACGGTGAGCAAAATGCTGTATTGCAGCATCACGACAAGATAAAGCACGAGCATAATCGTGCCGACAAGGACGGGCGCAAGCTGGCCGATCAACTGGAATGCGATTACCTCGTTGGCCGACTGGCGCTGCTGCAGATCGCCCACCATACGTTGCGAATAGAACCCCATGGGCAGATGCAGCAGATGGCGCATGAAGCGCGACGATGATACAACCGCGATCTTCCCCTGGATACGCATGAGATAGACCGCGTTCAATATGGACACAAGCCCGATGACCGCCGCCAGCGCGAGCAACAATGCCGTAAGCGGCAAGAGCCAATCGGGACTTTCCCCCGTGAGAACGCGATCCATGAACACCTTGCTCAGCGATGTGTTCACAATGGTCACAAGAGAGACGATGGCGGCCGTGATCATAACAAACGCGATTGCCGTCCCGAGCCCTTGCAAGCGTTGCTTGGCGTAACCGAGAGTATCGGGCTTCGACCCGCCCTCTTCGAACGCATCGGTCTTTTCAAAGGTGAGCGCAACGCCCGTGAAGCTATCCTCGAATTCCTCCATCGTGATCTTCAGCTGGCCGCGCGCAGGATCGTTGATGAGCGCATGTTTGCCTTTGAACCCCCGCAGCACAACGAAGTGATTGAAATTCCAGAAGATGACGCAGGGAAGCTTTCCCTTCTTGCGGATTGCAGAAGCCGAGTACGTCATGCCCTTAGCCGTCAAACCATACGAACGCGCAGCTTTGAGGATATTGGAAGCCTTGCTCCCATCGCGCGATACGCCGCAGTCGGTACGCACCTTCTCGAGCGGCACCCATCTGCCGAAATAAGCAAGGATCATGGTCAGACAGGCGGCGCCGCACTCCAGCGCCTCCATCTGCATGACTTGCGGTACTTTAGCGATCTTGCCCGCCATTTACGATTAGCTCCTGAGAATGAGGCTGATCGGAGCAATTCGCTCCACCGTGATGCTCGTGTCCACCGGCACACCCTGCGTCATATCGGATGTATCGCCTTCGAAAACCACCTTGTAGGCCCAATCGCTACTCATGAGCGCGCTCAGCAGGTAGTCGCTTTGCAGCTCCCGGCCAACTTCTTCGCGCGACATGGGCACGGCCGATACCGCGGCAACCTTCATCTGCACACCATCGACGACGGCTGCATCGCCCTCGTCCACTTTCGTTGCATCCTCGGCGCCCAGGTAGCACACAGCCTCCCCGTTGACGACAACGCCCATGCCGGACACGCTTGTGGTAACGGCGCCAAACACGCCCCAGATCAGAAGACCCACGATCAATATTGCGCACGCGCCTAGCACCATCCATACGCTGGGGTGGGTTATGCGGACGTACTTGTCCAGATCGTCGGGGTTTCTCAGCTTCTCGGTGGCGCGTTTGTTAAATATGTTCGTGTTCGGTTGGTCGGCCACGCGCCTGTCTCTTTTCTTTCAATTGGTCCGTTCGAGCGCTCTTCAGAAGTTCTTCCGTGTATTTTAGCGCACTGACGCGTTTCCCGCCGTCAAGACACATCGCTCACTCAATCGGCTTTTCCAGCAGGCCAGCATGTGCGAGATGATAGAGCTTGGAAGGCTGCAACACGCCATCGGTCCAGCGCGCCTTCGCCCATTGGGGCATGAGCGTGAACGCGAAGCGGCCGGCTCCGCCCTCGTCGAGCTCTACGGGCAAAGCGCGGGCGAATGCGGCTTCGGCGCCCAGCTTCCAGCGCCCGTCGGCTGCACCCCAGCTCTCCAAAAGCTCCATGATGCGCGCTGCGTTGCCGTTCGTGAAATTCTGGCACACGACTTCTGGCTGCGCGATATCGAATTGCAGATCAATGGCAAATGTACTGCTCAGGCTGCCGCCTGGAAACACATCGAACTGAAAGTCCACCGCGCCGGACGTAGCCGCCATAAGAGCCGCGACCTGATCGAGCATTGCGCTGTCGTAAGCGGAAAAACCCACCTCGTCGAACACACGCGCCAACTTGCGGGGGTCCTGCGCGCAGCTGGTCTTCTCGTCAGGTCCAAGATAGCCGCATACGCGCAGAGGGGCAGCGGGGCGTCCGCGGAACATCCCGAAGAACGACAGCGGCCAGCCCTCCGGCATGCGCGCTGCGCGATCTAAGTAAAGCTCAGCGCGCTCCGGCTCGCCGAGCGCCTCGCAAAAGGGACGCACAAGCTCAGTCCGCCCTCGCGGCTGGAAATGCACAGCCGCCATCGGAAGCACATCCTTGCTCGTATCAAGCTCGAACCCGCAAGATATCTCGTGGTATTCGCTGCGCGCGGCAGCATACCAGTCAAGCATTGCGCCATGGTCGCCGGCTGCCGGCGACTCCACGCGCTCGCCTGGATCCAGCTCGTCGTAAAGCACGGTCACATCGATGAACGGATCGCCGATGAGCGGATGCTCCAGGTAAACGTCGGGGAATTCTTTGCCAAGCAGAAACGGCAGCGGAGCCGTCCGAACCTGCGGCAGGCTGTCTCCAAAAAGAATAGGGCCGCGACCATCGTCGGCAGCCTGCAAGACGAGCACCTGGTATGCATCCCCGTAGGATGGCGCTCTCATTACGCAAGACCTTCTTCGCCGATGCAGGCGCGCATCTTCGCAAGCGCCCGTGCAAGCTTAGTCGAGACGGTTGAGGAATTCATGCCCAGCTCACGGGCAATCTCGACATTTCGGAATCCCTCGCGGTATTTAAGCGATACCAGCTCGCGCTCTTCGTCGTCCAAACAAGCGAGAAGCTGTTTTACCACCATGGGATTGCAAACCTCATCGACCGCGTCTTCAACGGCGAACGCACCTTCCGGCACATCCTCGAGCGTTGTCGTCGGACGCATCTTGCGGAAGTGCGTAGCCATGCAGTTCTTGGCGATGGCAGTGACCCAAGTCGCAAATTTAGCACGCGCAGGATCGAACGATTTGAACGAGCGAGCGGCTTTTAGATAGGCTTCGGACACGATATCTTCCGCATCGGCATCGCTGGCCATTCGAATGCGCACCCAGCCGTATACGGTTGCATAGCTTTCGCGGTATAGCCGCTCGAACTCGCGGGCGCGCGCGCTTTCCGACGCACGTTCGAGCTTCATCACACGTCCGCCTGCTCGGTTATGTCGCATCTTTTCGTCCGTAGCCGTCTCTCCTGCTGAGTGGGAGCACTTCGCGTTAATTGT
>CAYOBD010000127.1:0-6715 GCA_964402005.1 uncultured Eggerthellaceae bacterium | reverse complement strand
TTGATGATGGCAGCGCTGGTGGGAGTGCACAACTCACCGGGGAGTTTTTCGGCGCAGGTGGGGATGCCGGTCTCCAGGATGGCCGCCGTCGCCGGCGCAGGAATATCCATCAGGCCGTGGGCGCATTCCACTTGGCCAGAACCCGTCTGCACAGGGGTCGCCTCGATGCGGTCGGCGCCGCACGCACGCAGCGCCAAGCAGATGAGCAGCGTATTGCGGATGCGCGTGCCCTCTCCCACCTCATGAAAATGCGTCTGCTCGACCTCGCAGCCGTGGACCTGCGCCTCGGCGGTCGCCAGTATTCCGTAGACCGCGCGCATATCCTCGCGCACGTCGGATGGCACATCCGCCGCATCGATCGTCGCCATCACCTCGACGATGCCATGATGGTGCCCATCGGGAATGCCCGCTTGTTCGGCCTGCTCCTGAAGAGCCTTCCATGCATCGTCGCCCAGATGCGCCCGCACCTGACGGACGATATCAGAGCGCGTAGCCCCCTGCGTAAAATCAAGATGCAATGTGGTCATGTTGGTCCTTTCGACAAACCGTAAGAAGGGCGCCATTCACTCTAGATGGTTGATCATGCTTGCCAGATATCCTGCACCGAAACCGTTATCTATGTTGACCACCGAAACCCCCGATGCACAGGAGTTCAGCATGGCGAGCAGCGCAGCTACCCCGCCGAACGAGGCCCCGTAGCCCACGCTCGTCGGCACGGCGATGACCGGGCACGGAACCAAACCGCCGACCACGGAGGGAAGTGCGCCCTCCATGCCGGCTACTGCAACCACAACACGCGCCTCTTGCAGATCGCGCGCATGATCCAGCAGGCGATGAAGCCCCGCCACACCCACGTCGTACAGACGCTCGACGCGATTGCCCAGAGCTTCGGCGGTAAGCGCCGCTTCATCCGCAACAGGGATGTCGCTCGTACCGCCGCAGGCAACGACCACGCATCCGCGGCCCGTCAGCTCGGGCATCTCCCCTACCAACGCCAGGCGCGGCAGATCGTAATAGGTGAACAGAATATCGGGTGCAGCATCCTCGTCATCTTCGATGGCGAGCCCTTCGGACAGGAGCTCCTGGACCTCAGACGCATCGCCTGCATCCAGCCGCGTGATCAGCACGCGCTCTTGGCCCTCGTCCAACAGCGCCGCGACGATGCCTGCAATCTGATCAGGCGTCTTGCCCGCTCCATATACGACTTCAGCCACACCTTGCCGGATAGCACGATGATGATCCACCTTCGCGAATCCCAGATCCTCATACGGCTGCACGCGCAAGCGCGCCGCCGCATCCTCGGGCGAAAGCTCGCCTGCCGCAACGGCTTTCAGCAGATCATCCAGGTTTTGCTTGTCCATGACGGCCCCTTCTTCGCAAGGTGGAGCAAATTGCAGAACGGGGCGCCGAAGCGCCCCGCAAAAAACGAACTTGCAACGATGCTTTAGTCGTTAGTCGACGTCCACATCGATGTCGTCATCGGCAGCACCGTAGCCGGAGAAGTCCTTGTCGATGTAGCCCGACGCGGACGGCTTCACCACCGGCGCGGCAACCGTCTGGGACGGCACGCCGCCGACCATCGGATCGGCCCCCGCCGGCATAGCAACCGGACGCTGCTGGACGCCGCGAGCGCCTGTGTGCGCACCCGCTGCGGTCAGCGCATCGAGCTGCCCGTAGCTGATGGCGTTGGCTTCGTTGCGCGCCTGCGCGCTGGCAGCTGCCTGGCGCATATCGCCGTCGATATCGGCCAGCTTACGCTGCGCGTCGGCCATGAAATCGGCCAGCATCTCGCGATACCCGCTGCGCACGTCGTTGCGGTCGTTCTCCAGCACGCGGATGGCCTCGATGACACGCTGGCGATCAGCTTCGGCCTTGTTCACGATGCGATCGGCCTCGTTGTGGGCGTCCTGCACGATACTTGCCGCCTCAGCACGGGCGTTCGCGACGACCTCGTCAGCGGAGCGCTGCGCCACGATGAGCGCCTGCGAGATGGCATTGTCGTTGGCGGCCTTCTCAGTCAGTTGGCCCTGCAGGTCGGCGACCTGGGCCTCGAGCTCCTGAATCCGCGCATTCTGGGCAGCGAGCTGCGGGCCCGCATCGGGAGCCGCGGCTTCGGGCTGAGCGCCTTCAGCGTCGGCCACGACGGGCGCAACCGCCGTCGCGCCGGCTTGGACCTGGCTCTGCAGCTCGACGAGCTGCTTGTTCATGATCTCGACTTCATCAGCCACATGGTCCAGGAACACGTCGACTTCGTCGAAGTCATATCCTTCGGCACCGGCCGAAGTGGTTGCAAAACTAGCGGTGCGGATGTCTTCTGCCGATATGGCCATGGCTTTTCCCTTCTCGAAAAACTGAACTTCTCGTTAGTATAACCAAATTATCAAACGTGTGATTAATTGTATTACAAGCAGGCCGATTATGGGGGTTATGTCCACCATACCTCCAATGGGAGGAACCAGCTTTCTGAACAGATTGAGATACGGATCGACCAGCGTACCCAACACGTTCTTGATCGCATCGACCGTCTTCGAGCCAGACGGGATCCACGACATCAGAACGTAGATGAGAATGATCACGCAATAGGCATTGGCGAGCCCGAGCACTATACGAAGCAGCATGGCCATTATTGCGCGCATCCCCTTTCAGCGTGCGACGCCGCGTCGGCACCGATCAGCATTGAGCAAGCTCCTGGGAGCGGCGCACCGCCGCATCGATTCCGGCGCGGAAAACCGCGTCGAAGCCCTCAGCCTGCATGGCATCGAGAGCGGCCAGCGTCGTACCGCCGGGGCTGCAAACGGAAATGCGCAGTTCCGCAGGGTCGCGATCTTCCTGCGCCATCAGACGCGATGTGCCGTAGACGGTCTGAATGGCCAGCTTTTCGGCCAAATCAGCGTCCAGCCCATGGGCCGCCGCCGCATCACGCAGCGACTCTACGAGCGCAGCAACATAGGCAGGGCCCGAACCCGATAGCGCGCACACGGCATCCATCTGGGATTCCTCCACCACGACCGCAACGCCCAAACAACCGAACAGGTCGGCCACGTAGCGCACGTCGGCTTCGTCGGCACCGGGCGCGCCCGTCACAGCAGAGGCGCCTGCACCGATGGTCAGCGGCATGTTCGGCATAACGCGCACCAAACGCGCGCCCGCAGGCAGCTGCGCCAGCAGACGCTCGCATGTCAGACCCGCGGCGATGGAGACGAACAGCGGACCATCCGCGCCGCCGCCAAAACACGGGTTCTCGCGCACAACGGCCAGAGCGTCGGACATAACCTGGGGTTTAACCGAAAGCACGACCACGTCGGCTGCGGTCACGCCAGACGCATCGGCAACGCACTCGACCCCGTAGGTCTCCGTGAGGAACGCGCGCCGCTCTTCACCGGGCTCTACGACGGTGAACATCTGAGATTGGAGCTCGTCGGCTGGGACCTGCGTCGAGGCAAGCCATCCCGAAAGGATGGCCTCGCCCATCTTTCCCCCGCCGATAACCGCGAAATGCCGCTGCTCCTGCGTCGGCACCTGCTCCTGCAACATTTACAGAACTCCCTGGTTGCGAAGCTGCATGATCTCCGCCTCGTCGAGGGCACGGCCCTTCGCGATGGCGAACACCTTCTCTCCCGGGCACTCCACATTGGCGTCGAGTGCACTCGCAGCGCCGAACGAGAAGTCCAGGATGCGCTTTGCCAGATCGTCAGGCGTATTGCGCAGCGCGAGCACTACAACGGAGCCCAGCTTGATGCCGCGCGCAACACCTTCGGCGTCTTCGTAGGACACGGGCTTGATAACCCTGAGGGTGCGCAGAGCACCCGAGGATACCGGCGCCGAAGACCCGAACAGCGAATCTACTCCGTCACCGCGCTGGCGCGTGTAGTCGCCCGCACGATCCGCAGGCGAATACGGCGCCGGAGTCGTGTCGTCGATCACGGCGCGGCCGCTATCGTAATCCGCGTCGATCGGCGGAATCTCGGGCAGCGGGGTGCTCATCTTGATGTCCTCGCGCGTCACCAGCGACGGCATGTCGCCGCCCGAACGCCGCGTGGTATACGGATCGATGGTGTTGTACCTGGTGGAAGGCGAATCATCGTTGTAGCGACGCCCACGGCTATCATAGTCGTCGTAATCGTCGTAGCTATCGTAGTCGTTATAGCGCTGCGAGCGACCGCCGCGGTCCCAATCGCGACTGCTGCTAGACGACTCATCGTCATCGTAGTCGTCGTAGTCGTAATCATCGTAATCGTCGTAGTCATCGGAGCCACGGCTGCCAGACCCCTTGTCACCAAAACCTAAACGGGACTTGATGCTGCTGAACACGCCGCCTTCACGATCGGATGAGCTGAATCTCGACATATGAACCACCTGTTCGTCTTCGCCACCAGAATTACCATACTTTGCCATGGTACCCGAAAACCGCACCGTGTGGCCCACTTCGTCCAGTCATTTCGGCTATCCCCAGGAAAATCGCACGCTTTTCGCACCGAATGCAGATGGGTCACCACCGAATCCAAGAGCGTGAACCATCTGCGCCCCATGGGCTAAGCATTTCTGCCCCCTTAGCTTATTCGATAGCCCATAAATTGCTCGATGACCCATAGATAATTCGGCAGCTGCAGCTATTTCGTTGGCCGCAGCTATTTCGACAGCCGCAGGTTATTCGATGACCCAACCATGCGCGGCTACGCGAAGATGGCACGGCCGATGCGCACGATGGTCGCACCAGCAGCGACCGCCTCACGCCAGTCATCTGTCATGCCCATGGACAACTCCGTGAAAAATGCGGCCGCATCGGCATCGAGCTCGCCGGCCAAGCGCTCGCGCAGCTGCGCCAAACCCTCGAACGTGCGACGCGCCGTCTGCATATCGCCGATGGGCGCCATCGTCATCAGCCCGCGCACACGCACATGCTCGAGCGCGCAGCATGCCCGCAGAAGATCCGCCGTTTCGTCAGGCGCCGCGCCGCTTTTGCTTTGCTCACCCGACACATTCACTTCGAGCAGCACATCCTGGACTATGCCGCGCGCCGCAGCCTCGCGGTCGATCTTGACGGCATGGCTTTGGTCGAACAAGGAGTGAATCAAAGTCGCACGGCCGACGATATCGCGAATGCGCCGTGACTGGATGTTGCCGATGAAATGCCATTGCACCTGGGGAAATGCATCTGCCTTGAGCATAAGCTGATCGGGGCGGTTCTCGCCGAAATCCATTGCGCCCGCCTGGATGGCATCCTGCACGGCATCCGGCCCGACCGTCTTGGAGACCGCGACCAACGTGACCTCACGCGGATCGCGCCCGCACGCCTGGCACACCTCCGCCAGCTCAGCCTCAACCTGTTTGTACGCTTCCCCTGCTGCCATGATTCGCTCCATTCCGCATGTGCGGTCGAAAGGGATACTATCTTCCGTCCACATCATAAGGGCAGCTCTCGTGAAGCATCAAACGAGCCAGGCATTCTGATGGCGAAAAACTCATTCCCGCCATAAGCGTTGCGTGTCCGATGCGCTAGGAGCGGGGCAGTTGCCATGCGCGACGCAACCCGAAAAGCAGCTCGCCGAGCCGGCGCAACCCGAAAAGCAACGAGCTGGATTACCTGCGAAACGCGAGAGCAGCATTGCGGCCGCAGGTGCCGCCGCTTGCACGATACGAGAAGTATTCATCGCTATTGCACATCGTGCAGATACGGCAATCGGCGATGCGCTGCGCATCCACGCCAACACGCACCAGGTCGGTCGATACCACGCCCGCCAAGTCGACATGACGGGCATCCACCAGGATTTCCGCGCCGTATTCCTGCGCGAACGATGAAGCAATCTCGACGCTGGTCTCGAAGCATTCGGAGCGAATATGCGGCCCGATATAAGCATTGATTTGAGCAGCATCGCAACCCACAGCAGCGCACAACGCGCGTGCGGCCTTGTTCGCGATGCCTGCGAGCGCGCCACGCCAACCTGCATGGACCACTGCAAATGCACCGTTCGGCGCTGCCACAATGAGCGGCAGGCAATCCGCAAATGATAGCTGCGCGGCCAACTGCGACGACGCAACCATGACGGCATCGGCTTCGATCGCCTCGTGTCTCTCGGCGGGCGCGGGATATCCGCTATCGGCGAAGATGATTTCCGTACCATGAATCTGACGAGGAGCAACAAGAGGAAAACCCGCAGCGCCAAGCACCTCGAGCAACCGTGCTCGGTTATGCGCCACCGCCGCCGGGTCATCGCCCACGTACCCGCATAGGTTGAGCCCATCGTAGGGTGCCGCGCTGATGCCGCCGGTGCGCCCCGCGAATGCAACACGCACGCCGCATGCCGCGAACAGCGCCTCGTCGGTCCACACGGGAATGTCGTCGAAATCGCGCATCTCCAGTGTTGGCATCGGCAATTCGATCATCGCGGAACCCCCTATCGTTGAAAACAGCTTGGGCGCCTTCGGGCGCCCAAGCAAATAATCCGATCTTTCCTCGGCTTGCAGCCGATGCAATCCTTAGTTCCTGCGGAGGAACTCGGGGATGTAGTCCGCATCGGCAGCACGGTTCGTCGCGGAAACCGTCACGCGCGGTGCGGCGGTCGACGGGCTGTACGACGAAAGCGACGACGAGGAAGCGGCAGCTGCCGTGTCCTGCGTCGTGGACGCGAACAGGTCGTTGCGCGAGTAGTCGCGCGTCGCAGGACGGTACGGAGTCTCAGCGGCCTTGAAGCCGGTCGCGATGACGGTGATGCGC
>CAYOBD010000126.1:0-6821 GCA_964402005.1 uncultured Eggerthellaceae bacterium | reverse complement strand
ACCACCTTGCCGTCCTCGCGCTCCTCGTTGCGCCGCACCAGCTCGTCGACCAGCTCCTGCGCCGTGTACGGGCACCGCGGCTCCAGGTAGGCGACAACCGCCTCCGTCCATGCCTTGGTCCCCTCCAGCTTGCATTCCTGCAGCCAGGTCCGATAGGGCTCGATGAGCTCGAAGCTCCCGTCATCGTGCAGCTTCCACATGCCATCCGCCATGGGCATCGCTCCCCTCTCCCGTGCGAGGCACCACTTCGGGCGCCGCCGCATCCGCATCGACGATGGGATGATTGCACAATCGGGCAGCTCTTCGGGTACACATAATGGGGACACCGACGGCACTAATCGCCGCATGAGGCGCCGCGGCGATAAAGACCTTTCGTCTGCACGATGCGAGGGACAAAAAGGACAACTGGATATACAAGATACCGGACGGCAACGACCACTCGATCGATGCCGTCCGGCATGCGATGCTCGATGACTTGCGCGGGCAAACCGACGCTTCGCCTTCGGCGTGCCTGTCTCGCGCGGCTTATACGGGCGAATGCACGACGGTGTAGCAGCCGGCGTCAGTGCAACCTTCGTACCACTCCCTGCCGCCCGAGAGAGCCTCAAGCTGCTCGTCGCTGAGCTCCAGGCCTTGTTCCTTGGCGAGCGCAACCAGCTCGTCGGCAGTCTTGCACGCCTTCAGCTTCTCCTGGAGCTCAGGGCTCTTCAAATCCTCGAAGTTCATGGCACGCCTCCTCGGTCGGTTTTTCCCTCGCTGGCTATTCTACGCAAATACGGCGGGATCACAATCGCAGCCGTAGAAGAACTCTATCTTGAGCCTGCCAAAGAAAGGACCGATGCCGAAAAAGCGGGACAGCTCCGCCTGAATCGGGTATAAGCTAACATCGAGGCTGAATCGAGCGAAAAGGAAGCGCTTATGAACTTCGAAGACCTGACCGACGAGCAGAAGGCCAAAGCCTGCGAATGCAAAACCCTCGAAGATATCCTGGCACTTGCCAAGGAAGAAGGCTACGAGCTTTCCAAAGAGGAACTGGAGGAGATCTCGGGCGGCTGGTGCCCCACGCACTGCGGTGCTCAGTGCCATCACCAGTGCGACCGCTTCATCATGACATAAGACTGAACCTATGGGACGTCCGGCGAACGCCAACCAATAGAACCCGACCAACGCAGACGCCCCATCGGCAGCGCTCCCTGGGGCGCCCGGCCGACGCTTTCCCAGGAGGCCGCCATGGACAATCAGAAGATTCTTCGGGTTCCTCTATTCCGGAGACGAGCTCGCCGGATATCTCAAGGTCAACGAGGCCGACGCGCAAAGCGACATCCACGACGCATCTTCCTTGGAAATCCAGCGGATCTACGTGGCGAAGAAGCTACAAGGCGAAGGGCTCGGCGCGCACCTGATGGGCATAGCGCTCGACTTGGCGAGAGCGCGCGGCAAGTCCTACGTCTGGCTCGGCGTTTGGGAAAAGAACACCAGCGCTATTGGCTTTTATGAGAATGCAGGCTTTCGCAAAGCGGGAACGCATTCCTTCACCATCGGCGATGACGTGCAGACCGATTTCATCATGCGAAAAGACCTTTAAGATAGCTTCACTCGCGCAAGACGTTGCATGGCCGCGATACTTTCACTCGAGGAAGCGCCGCAGCCATGGTGCCATCCGGGAGGCCCACCGTGCAGCCCCGATTATCGGAGGTTCGGCAATCGCGGATCAAAACTTGGGAAGCGGACTTACTCGTCGGTAACTTCCGGCCAGGGAATCTTACCGATGAACGAGCACGCCGCAACGATCATGACGCCCAGCAGCGCAACAAGGACCATGCCGCCCACGAGGGCCGCATGATACGATCCCAACAGCTGATACGCGAACGAAATGATGGTCCCCGAAAAGCCTCCCATCAGGCCGTTCACGGTCATCAGGTTGGAGAAGATCTTCGCGTAGTCCTTGTTCCCATACAAATTGCGGACCAGCAGCGGATAGCCCACCGATACGAGCGCGTTGTGCGTGCCGAGCAGAAACGCACCCACCATCAGGACCGCGGCAATCGGCGCAAACACCCACAAGCTCAAGGCGACGAAGAATGCGATCACGAAGATGATGAACGTCGTTCTAAGGCCGAGCCGGTCTTGGATCCATCCGAACGTGACCTTGCCCACGATATTGCCCGCCGCCGCAGCCGAGATCATCGCCGCGCCGAGCGTGCTCGCCGCCTGCACATCCATGATGCCCTCCATCGCCTCGGTGGCGATGGCGACCTGATTGCTGTTGAAGCCCATGCCCATCGAGGTGATTAGGATGACGAAAAGCACGATCCAGAACGGGATCGTCTTCACAGCGAACGAGCGGTCCACGCCGAGCTTCATCATATGCGCCTCTTCGGCAGCGAAATCCGGGTCGTAGCCGTAGGGCTTCAGGCCCTTGTCCTCCGGCTTGAACTTGAAGACGAACAGCGTCCAAGGAAGCAGCAGCACAACGATGAGCAGCGCATTCAGCCGGTAGGATACGGCCCAGCCGAAATTCTGGATGATCGCCGTGAACAGAGGCGCCCATACGAAGGCGCCGACGCCGATGAACGCCGAAGCGATGCCGAGGACTTTGCCGCGATGCTTTCTGCCGAACCAGTTGCCGATCAGGGTCGGCACGGCGAGCGTCCCGATGCAGGGCAAACCCAATCCGAAGAGAATGCCCCAACCCCAAAACCATCCCATGCTGTTCCCAAACGAGAACATAAACAGGGAAAACGCAAGCAATATAACCGCCAGGCTAGTTACGACGTTGATGTTTTTGTCCTGCAGCGCCTGGCCCCAAAACGATGTCGCGATAGCCGATATAACGGAGCTGAGGGCCATCCACATCATCCAATCGCCGGGCCCCACACCCAAGGCCTGCGAAACGGGCATCAGGTACACACCGACGATTGAAAGAGTCGCGGCTGTCGCGGCGGAATTCACAAAGCAGCATCCAATGAAGATGAACCACGCGTAGTGCATCTTGCCCTTGATCTTTTCCGCCATGACCTTCCTGTTTCGCCGCTCATGAAATGTGGTTGAAAGGAGTAATCCTTTCAACCACATTGTAGCAACTGTTTTTGGGGGCCGAGCCAAGGAGCGGCGCAAGGCTGCGGCAAGTGGAAGTTTGTTCCGGGAAGAAACTTCCATTCGCGCACGCGCAACTCACGGAATGGAAGTTTGTTCCAGGAACAAACTTCCATTCGCATTTATCGCGCCAGCGAGGCTCCCATTTCGAAGGCCTTCTCGCATTCCTGCGGGAACACTGTCTCGTGGCGTTCTTTCTTCGCCTCTGGATTGAAGAACGACCAGGGCCAATCGGTTTTGCAGTAGTCCTTCAACTGCAGCGTGTCGCCGCTGACGAAAAACTCCGTCGGACCGACGAACCGCGTCAAGGTCTGCTGGTAGTTGCGCATCAGGTCCATGTACATGTTGTCCGGGCCGTTGCTGGTCATAATCAGCAGCACGGGGATGAACCGCTCGTTGCAGCAGGGCGTCTCAGCGTTGTAGGTCAGGTTCTGGAAAATCAAGCGCTCGTAAAGCGCACGGAACGATGCAGTCAGCTCGCCGAGATAGTTCGGCGATCCGATGATCAGGCCGTCTGCCTCGCGGATTGCATCCAGCACGGGCTTAAGGCCGTCTTTGCAGATGCACTGCCCCTTGAACTTGTTCTTCTTGCAGCCGAAGCACGAGATGCAGCCAGTGTACTTCTCGAGCCGGAACAGATTGAACCGCTCGACCTCCGCACCGACGGACTCCGCGCCTTTCGACGCCTCCGAAATCAGCGTCTCCGTGTTCCATCCCATCCGCGGGCCGGCATTGACAGCAACGATCTTCTTGCCCATCGCCTTTACCTCCAAATGTTATGCGTGGCTTTGCTCTCTCCTGTGCGTATTCTACAAGAGCGGTCTAGATAGTCAGGGGCGACGTGAAGCTGCAACAGGGAGTGGGCCAGGGGCCGGGGGTGGTGGCCCATTGGCCAGAGGCTGAACTGGGCCAAGGGCCGGGGGCGGTGGCCCATTCGGGCCAGGGGCTGGGGGCGGTGGCCCATTCCAACTCGACTTCGGCCAGCGAGAAACAGCCGCCGGGACGGCCCGCGTTCACCATTCCGAAGAACGATTCCTAGCGCGGTCCGCCTACCCAATCACAACTGTGGCCATGTACTCCGTGGCCTCATCGGTTTCGATTCCCGGGTCTCGCTTTTCGAGCGTGCCGCCCGCGACGCTCATGAAATGGCAGATGGCGATGCCCATGTCGATTGCCTGGACATCCCATTCCGTAGATGCCGTGAACCCCTTCGAGTGCTTTTCGTAGAAGTGGAACGCGTTGTCGTCCTCCACCACGCGCCACGGCTGTATGTTGACAGCCGAAGGCGCCCACCTGACCGCTTCGAGGGCCGCAGGGAACACGTCGGGGTCCATCGGTGTGGTGAAATCTTTCTCGAAGAACAACTCCGCGGGGTCGAGCCGGTCGTCGCCATGAACGCCCGCCCGGAGCTTCCTGTCCACCTCGGCGCGCTCGACCGCCGGATACCCAAGCGGACTTACGATCGGCATGATCTCGCCGTCGCCCTTCCCCGCTTCCTGCTCGAACAGCGCCCGATCCATGGTGCCGCCGATCCATGTCGTGCCGACGCCCAGCGACCACGCGTACAGCACCAACTTCTCGAAGGAGTAGCCGAAAGCGAGCTCGCGATTCGGCACCATCGGGACCTTGCCGGCAACGTAGAGGTGCTCGCCGTTGATCACCGGGCTGGACAGGCCGTGCTCCTCCGCGTCGAGGAACAGGAAATCGATCGAGATGTCGAAGGGATTTTGAATCGTGGCGGCGTAGTCGATGAGCGATTGCCTGTCCCTTTCCGCGAGCGGCCGACCGTCGAATGTGCGGACGCTCTTCCTTGTCATGATCAGCTCGAAAATGTCCATCGCGCCCCCCAATCCGATGCTATCCGTTCGCCCAAATGATATCCGCAATCGCCACATGGACGAACCAAGCCTGCAGCAGGAATGTACCACATGGGGATGCGCGCACGCGAATGGATGCCAAGGTGGCGCAAACCTGCTGCCGATGCGGCGCCGGCCTGCTGCAGCTTTGCGCCATGCAAGATTGCGAAACCGAATCATTGGGGAGACTCCCCAATGATTCGAATCAAAAGGGAGACTCCCCAATGATTCGTTTTGGTTCGAAAGGGAGTCTCCCCGTTGATTCGTTTTGGTTCGAAACGACGCACCCTTGCAACAGGGGTAGAATCACACCGCAGAAATATGAATTGACGGCGCATCGAAAACGAGGAGGCCGAAAGCATGAAGCACGAGTGCAGGATCACCGTCCTTGAAAGGAAATGCTTCACCGACTATCAGGAGAAATACCTGGCGAACCCGCAATCCGGTCCATGCCCGTGCTTCAAGGAAGGCGACACGTTCCTTCTGAAGCGGACGCCCGAGCAAGATGACTTCTACCACCTGATGGACGGGAAGTTCTGCGGCGAGGCGTGGGATGCGATCAGCCGCTACGTATACAGCGCGCTACAGGGCGGCTCGATCATGAAGAACTGGACGAACGACGACCGCATGATGATCGCCTGCTGCAACGACGGCACACGCCCTGTCATCTTCAAAATCGAGCGCATCGACATACCCGAAACGGACGAAGAGGCCGAATGGCTCGCCCGGCAGGATTTCTCCAACTCCGCAAAGGATGCCTACACAGGGTAGTGCCGCGTTGTGTTGGCGCCCTTCGCGCGCCCACGCGGAATCAATAGGACACCTACCCAACGCCGCTGCCCCACGCAAGCGAGTACCAGAGTGGCGCACCTCTGCTGCAGCTTTACGACGTGCGGGGTCGCGAAATTGTACCAAAAGGACTGTCTCTTTTGGTACAAAGCGGCGCAAACCTGCTGCAGGTTTGCGCCGCTTGAACGTGACAGCCCACTGAGCGTTGTCACATCACTCGAGTTCCACCAACTCAAGTTCGTAAGTGAGCTCCTCACCGGCAAAGGGATGGTTGAAATCAAGCGTGACAAGCTGGGCATCCGCCTCGATGACGCGCACGGGGATGGGCTGGCCGCTTGCAGGGTTCACCCACGAAAGCACATCGCCGACAGCAAGCTCGCGGTCCAGCTGGATGAACGTACGCGGATAAATCTGGACGCCATTGGGATCGTGCTCGCCGAAGCCGAGCTCGCAGGGGATGACGACAGTCCGCTTCTCCCCCACGGCCATATCCAGAAACGCATCGTCCATTCCCTTGGGCAGCTGGCCGACACCAAGGACAACCCGCAGCGGATCGCCGCTGCGGTCGTCTATCGGCTCCCGGCCGGTGATGCCGCCCCTGTAGCGGACCAGCGCTACGCGCCCGACCCTTTCATTCGCGCCCATGCGCCCCTCGCTTTCCGGCAGCGCTCGACTACTTCTCGTTGATCTGGTTCACCGAGCGGACGTCGGAGTCGTCGCGATGCGTCGCAAACTCCACCTGCTCGTTCGCGACGATCTCGATGGCAGCCGTCTCGCGACCCTTCTTGCCGGCGTTCTGCGACACGAACTTGCCCCGCGCCTCATAGGGCTTGTACTGGGGCACGAACAGCACCTGCTTGGGCTTGTCGACCATCAGCTTCGCCAGCTCTTCGACCGGGCCGAACTTCATGACATCGGCCAGACAGTGGTGCACGCATACAGGCTCGCGGCCTTTGGCGGTGCGATCGGCGCACAGGTCGCACAAGTCGGTCGGAACCGGGATCTTGTTCCAGTTCGTGTGCTTCTCGTCGATGGGCCACGGGCCGTCGTCGAGCACGCGAATTCCCCACACGCCCACCG
>CAYOBD010000125.1:0-6828 GCA_964402005.1 uncultured Eggerthellaceae bacterium | reverse complement strand
GCGCCTGTCACGGTCCAATCATGTGTGCGGCGGGTGCTTCATTCTGCATCGCGAGGCATTCCGCCGTGTTGCGTTTGACCCGTGGATCGTGCGCGGCGAGGATTTGGACTACATGCTCAACCTGCGTATGTACGGATCCGACATCTGGTTCGATAACACATGGTGGATGCGGCATCTGCCCCCACATACCAAAAGCGAGGGTACGCGCTTCCGCCAGGACATCTTCCGCTGGCTATACGAATATCGCAAGATGGAGTACAGCCGAACGCAGATCGACCTCATGCAGGTCAAACCCGCATCGCTCGAACCCTATCCCGGTCCGTTCCTAGAGCCGGGCATCGAGCGCCGCATCCGAATCACGGCCCTGCTGCGCAGTTTCGGCCGACCCGACAAGAAAGCCTACCGTGCTGCGGCCAAAGCAGCCCGCGGCGAAGCCGAAGCATATGCGGAGCAAAACTGCACCCGATACTTCGAGTTCCAAGCCGTCTGGCCCGACATCATGGCGCGCCTGGAAGGCGATCGCGAGCTGCGCGCCGCGCTCGTGCGCGCCGTCGAGCAGCGCACGTTCGGATGCGAAGACGAATACGACGATTCGTTCGAGCCCGATGAAACATCCACCGAGGTGTCTGATGGCTCGGAAATCGAAGAGCGCGAGCGCACGAAGATGCCCGCACCGCGCGCCGAATACCAAGCTCCGGCATACACCGATCCGCACGCTTCCAGCATCGACCCTGGCATCACCAGTGAAATTCGCCTTGATTTGGACGAATAGGGGCGCACTTCCGTGATTGGCGGCTTGATTGCAGCTGTTTTCTTCGGCTTGTTCGTGGGTCTGTGCTCGGGCCTGCTGGGCATCGGCGGCGGCGTGATCATGATACCTGCTTTCCGGATGTTGTTCGGCATGAGCGCCCTGGCATCGACCGCGACATCGCTTTTCACGATTATCCCCACCTCGATATCGGGGGCTGTGTCGCATCTGCGCAATCGCACGTGCGTTCCCAAGCTAGGGCTTGCGCTCGGCATCGGCGGTGCCTGCATGTCACCCGTAGGTGTGCTGCTAGCCGTCCATTCACCTGCATGGCTCGTGATGCTTGCCGCGGCAGCGGTCATGGCGTATTCGGCGTTCACGATGTTCCGCAAAGCGCTGAAAGCGCCGAAAAGCAGTGTGGCTGTTGCAAAAAATGTAGATGAGCCGGCTGTTTCCGAGTTTCATCCGACAAGACGGCATCTGGCTATCGGACTCGCCATCGGACTTGCTGCTGGACTCGTAGCGGGATATGTGGGCGTCGGCGGCGGCTTTATCATGGTGCCGCTCATGCTATCGTTCATCGGACTGCCCATGCGCCATGCATCCGGCACATCGTTGATCGCCGTCATGATTCTGGCCATCCCCGGCGCTATCAGCCAGGGCATCCTGGGCAACATCGACTTCCTAGTAGGCATCGTCACCGCATGCGGCACGATTCCCGGCGCATTCCTAGGCGGTCAACTGGCTAGCCGGGTTCCCGAGCGCACGCTGCGATTCGTCTTCGCGTTCTTCCTGATTTTCGGCGCAATCCTTATGGCGCTTAAGGAGTTCGGGATTCTGGGCTGATGGGTTGGGGCGCCAAGCGAAAAACCTACTGCACCATCATCAAGAACAGCCACCGAGCGTGATGCAATTACAGAAACGGGCCAACTGCTTCCCGTCGCCCCATCCTAATTCCTGTCCCAACCGCCCCATTCTCAGAGCACTATCTCTTGGGCTCCCTCGGTTGGAACGAAATCACCGACCGGGCCTTTCACCAGCGTAAATGTAACACGTGTGCCTTGATCCAGCTTGCTGTCGATATCCATGCGCGACCCAGCGCCGAAATAGCTCTCCATGCGGTCGTGTACGTTGCGCACCGCGATGCCCAGGCCCTGCGACGACTCGGGATCCATCATCGTGCGCATTTTTTCAGGCGACATACCCATGCCGTCGTCGATGACCTCGATGATCGCCTCTTTGTCCGTCATGCGCCCATTGACGCTGATCGTCAGCCTGCCCTCAGACTTCATCGCATGGCGCACCGAATTCTCCACCAGCGGTTGAATCATGAACGAGGGCACCATCATCTTGTACACTTCGGGATCGATGTCGATCTGCAGGCACAGCCTCTCGTCGCCGAAGCGCGCCCGCTCGAACATGAAATAGCGCTCGACCTGCTTGATCTCGCGCTCCAACGGAATCAGGTCGTTTGCGTCCTCGAGCGTGGAGCGGTAGAACACGGCGAACTCACGAAGCAGATCACGTGCCTGGTTGGGGTCGGTGCGGATGAACGAGGCGATGGTGTTGATGGTGTTGAACAGAAAATGCGGGTTGATCTGGGCTTGCAGCATTTTCAGCTCCATGCTGGTCGCCAATTTCGTCTGCTCCTCGAGCGCGACCGCCGAAAGCTGGGTGGACAAGAGGTTCGCGATGCCCTGCGCGATGGAAGTTTGCACTTCGCCGATCTGGCTTGCACGGCGATAGAAGAACGTGAGCGTCCCCGTGATCTTGCGTCCGATGTACAACGGCTGGATGATTGCGCCATTCACACGCGCCGCCGTAAGCGGCACGCCGATCTCTTCGTTCGTGAGCAGCTTTCGGGCTTCGCCATTTTCAAGCACGCCGCGAATAGCGGCCGTACGGATGGGGTCGCCTTGATGACTGCCTGACATGCCGTAGCCCGTATACCCCATAACTATCATGCTGTCCGTGATGCCAACAGCCACCGCCGGTGCGGCAAGCGGCAGCAGCAGATCGCAGAGCTCCTGAGCTGCTTCTTTCGTCATGCCCTGACTCAGACATTCAAGCGTCTTGCTTGCCAATGTCAGAATGTCGTCCGACTGGCGAGCGGCACGGTAATCGGGATCGAACAGCAGCCCCACAAGGCCCACCACCGACAGCGTGAACACAATACCAATGGCAATCTGCCAATAACCTAAGTCGACACCGCGGATGACGATCCACAGCAAGGTCCCGCCCGCAATGGCAGCGACAGCGATGAGCGCCATCTCGAGCCAAAAGCGCCTCCCGCGATGCGGGGATATGTACAGCCGCGTGTTCATGGAGGGTATGGTAGCACGGAGACCGCCAGCAAGCCCAAGACAAGCAAAACCCTATAATGGGACGCATGGATTATCTGGTTACATTCCTAGAGGGCATCATCACCTTTGTTTCGCCGTGCCTCTTGCCGATGCTGCCTATTTATGTGGCCTATTTCGCCGGCGCGAGCAACGCATCCGCCGCAATCGGCGAATCTGAGCGCGCCCGCACACGCCGCACGTTGCTGAACGCCCTTGGATTCGTGCTGGGATTCACAATCGTTTTCGTATGCCTAGGCGCATTTGCTGGCGCTTTCGGCTCTTTGCTTGTTCAATACAGCAAAGCGCTCAACCTGATCTGCGGCATCATCGTGATTGTGTTCGGCCTGTGCTTCACCGGACTGCTGAACATCCCGTTTTTGCAGCGCACCATCAAGCCGAAAGCAGAGGTGCTGCCCACCACATTCCCATCGGCCGTATTGTTCGGGCTGGTGTTCTCCATCGGATGGACCCCTTGCGTGGGTGCTTATTTGGGTTCGGCGCTCATGCTGGCCTCAACCCAGGCGTCGGCGCTACACGGCATTACCCTGCTGCTGGCCTATTCGGTCGGCTTGGGCGTGCCGTTCGTTATCTGCGCGCTGGCCATCCAGAAACTGACGGGCGCATTCAATTTCATCAAGCGTCATTATCAGCAGGTCAATACCGTATGCGGTATCCTGCTCATCGTCATCGGCGTGCTCATGGCAACCGGCCAGATGAACGTGTGGCTATCAGCGCTCAGCCTCTGATAAGAGCTTGATGCGCCCGCTGCCAAAGACGGCGGATTGTGCCCAAAAGGAACAATCCCTTTTGGTACAATCCCCAAGCAACAGAACGGGGAAGCCATGGAAGAGCAACGATCATCAAAGAAATCGGCACTGATCATTGTATTAGCACTTGTCGTCATCGTTGTCCTTGGCGTAGTCGGATACAACGCGCTGAAATCGAACAACCTACCGCAAAGCAATATGGACGCTGCCGCCTCCCAGGATGACGCCCTCACCCTTGCCGACCTGAACTGCACCATCTACGACGAAGCGAAAAACCCCCTTGAGCTTACCGACATCGCAGGCGGCAAGCCGTTGGTCATCAACTTCTGGACCACGTGGTGCCCCCATTGCGTCGAGGAGATGGCCAACTTTCAAGAAGCATTCGACGCATATGGCGACCGCGTATCGTTCGCCATGGTCGATTGCGTTGACGGCAGCCGCGAGACGGTCGATGCGGGAAGCGCCTACGCAGCCGAGAACGGATTCACGTTCCCCGTCTATTACGACGTTGATCAAAGCGCCGTTGTGGTGTTCGGCGTGACGGGCATCCCCGCCACCATCGTGTTCGATTCAAACGGATCATTGGTTTTGGCCAGGGCGGGAGAGCTTGAACGCGACCAGGTGTTCGCACTGGTTGAGGGCCTGCTGAACTAACCCGACACCCGCCGCACACCCCGTTCGGCGGAACGCCCGCGAGCTACAGAACAAGGAGGGTTGGGGCGCTTTCCTGGAGGCCTTCGCCACCATACCACGGTACTCGGCGATGGTCATTCAATCCGTACTCCATGGAGTAGAAAGGTTCAGCTCGCTCCAGGCGGTCCCATCGCCCCATTCGCTGGGACCGTCGTAGCGGCCCATCCTGCGCCTTTGCCGTATTCCTCTTCGCAAAAGAAAACGGGCCAAAAGGACTGCCCTTTTGGCCCGCTCGCGTTCTATCGCTCCCTAACCGTTATGCGACGCCCTCCTCGGCTGCGGTTTCGGCAGGAACAGCACCCTTGTAGGTTGCAGCGGTTTCGCGGCCGATCTTGGTACGGCGCAAAACGATCAGCACGCCGATGGTCAACACCGCACCGATGGCCAGGCAGACGATCGCATTCTGCACAAAGCCCGCGATGATGAAGCACACGAACGACACGGCTGCAACAGTCAGCGCGTACGGGATCTGCGTGGACACGTGCTGGATATGATTCACGTTGGCACCCGCCGACGCCATGACCGTCGTGTCCGAAATCGGTGAGATGTGGTCGCCGCACACGGCGCCTGCCAGGCACGAGGAGATGCCGATGATCAGCAGTTCGGATTGCGTAGCCGGGTCGAACACCGCGACGACGATGGGGATCAGAATGCCGAACGTACCCCAGCTGGTGCCCGTCGCGAACGCCAAACCAAGCGCCACCAGGAAGATGATGGCCGGCAGCATGTTATACAAGAAGTCAGCCGATCCCTGAAGCGCATCATGCACGAACACGTCGGCGCCGAGCGCGGATGTCGCAAGTTTCAGCGTCAAAGCGAACGCCAGGATCAGCATGGCCGGCACCATGGCCTTGAAGCCGTTGATGAAGCTGTCGGTTGCTTCCTTGAACGTGACCACGCGGCGTACCAGCAAGTAGACGAACGTGTTGATCAACGCGATCAGCGCGCCCCACGGCAGGGCCACGGAGGCATCGGTGTTGCCGAACGCCAGCATAAGATCGCCAAAGCCTTCGGCCTCCGGATCCCAGAAGCCGCCGACATACATCATGCCGATTATGCTGCATACGATCAGGATGATCACGGGGACCAGCATGTCAGCCAACGACGCGCGCTTCTTCTCCACGACCTCCTCGTTGCCGAGCGAGCCCAGCTCGCCATCGCGCCATGCGGCCAATTCAGCCTTGGCCATCGGGCCGTAGTCAAAGCCCATGATGCAAATGGCCACTACGAAGACGATGGTGAGCAGCGAATAGAAGTTATACGGTATGGCCTGGATGAACAACTGGATGCCGGTCACGCCCGTGTCCAAATCGGATGCCGTGGCAGACACAGCAGCAGCCCACGAAGAGATGGGTGCAATCATGCAGATAGGCGCCGCAGTGGCGTCGATGATGTAGGACAGCTTCGCGCGGCTGACGCGATGGCCGTCGGTCACCGGACGCATGACGGCACCTACCGTCAGGCAATTGAAGTAGTCATCGATGAAGATGAGGACGCCCAGCAAGAACGTTGCAATCATGGAACCGACACGGCTCTTGATGTGCGTGGCTGCCCAGCGCCCGAACGCCGCCGACCCGCCAGCTACGTTCACGAGGGCCACCATGACGCCGAGCATGACCAAGAAGATGAAGATGCCGGCATTCCAGGGGTCGCTTATTGCGGTGATCAAACCGACCCCGGCCGCATCATCGCCTTCACCTACCGTCCCCAGAATGACGTTGTTGATCGTGCCCGTCAGGATGTCGCCGCCGCTGCCGATGGCGAGCAACAGAGCACCCACGATGATGCCCACGATCAGAGAGCTGTATGTCTCCTTTGTGATCAGCGCCAATACGATGGCGATGATCGGCGGGAGCAGCGCCCATGCTGTACCGAAAATTTCCATTGCATTCCCTCCTCACATGCGAAGCGGGCCATGGTCTCCCATGGCCCGCCTACGTAGGAACGCATGCGCCGCCATGGTAGCTCTCCGCTTGAGGGCGACAGTGCGCAGGATGTTCTCCCGCACCCCAGGTGCGCATCGGCCGGAAACCCTGATGCGCCCTTCGGCGGCTACCCCTTTCGCTCCCCGATGTTTCCGCACCGTGCGCGGGAGCTACTGATGGCATCCGCTCCTCTACCATGCCTGCTTTCGAATAGCTGGGCAATTATACTCCGAAACCCTTACTGCCTGACTGTCATTTCGGAATATGGGAAAAACGTGCGGGAAGCGCGCCTTATACCCCTTGATTCGCAGGTTGAACCGAACACATAACGAATTCTTGCAAAGCCAACCGAA
>CAYOBD010000124.1:0-6842 GCA_964402005.1 uncultured Eggerthellaceae bacterium | reverse complement strand
TCTTCAGTTCCTGAATACAAGAAGGCCTCCTGAGATACGTTGGCGTTAAAACTGGAATGAAAAAGACTGTGTCGCCTAAATTAGAATTAATCACCTCTTGCCAATTGTCACCCCACTCCAGACTGTCCTTGTCAAGAAACACCCGAAGCTCATCGCCAGTTTGAAGCTGGTACTCGTCTTTGATTGCTTGGCACAGTTTCGTTATAGCTCCATGCGCAAGCTCATCGTCTTTGTGCGCATAAGACCAAAATACTTGCCACCCAGTTGTCGAGGGTAGAGTTTCTCCTCTAATAAACGACACCCTGCTCCCTTTGCCTGGTACTGTCTCGATATACCCATTCGCTTCTAGCCAGGAATAGGCCCTATCGACAGTCGCGGGGCTAATACTACGCTCATTGGCATAGGTCCTTACAGAGGGCAAATCCTCTCCAGGCACTAATCTGCCGCTTTCAATGGAATCGACTATCTCATTGCAAATGGCGACGTATTTTGGTTTGGCTTCTGATGGCCTTCTGCTCCTTTTGCTCATAACTAACTCCAGACTGTCTCATATCTGTTTGGTACAGTAATATCAAGGAATCGTTGAAAGGTCAAGCGAACAAATCATAGAATCTTGTTGCGACCCTGCGAAAAGCGGCAGTTTAAGGAGCCGTGCCTACTGCCATCTAAGTTGCATTAGAAATGGTACCCAACCTTCGCAAACGCAATCGAGTCTGCGTGTCCCATTCTCTGTACTCCTACCAGTGCTTTTCTTGCTACTCTGTTCTTGTTTCTAGATATCGAGGCGAAAGGCCCGTCATGAGCAACGACTTCTTCGACAATCATCCGATGCTTGGCTCGGTTTTCGACTTCGACCGCGATGGCAGCTTGAGCCTCGGCGAGGCTGCCGCCATCGGAGCATTCGGCGCGCTGTATGCCGACGAGATGATGCGCGCAGAGGAGGAGGCCGAGCGCGAGGCGCGCAGGTCGCGCTGGGATGACGATGGTGGCGATTCGTGCAACAGCAAGAACCAGAGGTCGATATCCTTTCTCGCAAGTGGCTACGACGACGAAGACGATAGTGTCGACACTTCGAGCAGGTCGGCCGTCATGAGAGCCGTGATGGAAGGCGATTCCTTTGGCGATACTGAATGCCTCGTCGCAGAGGCGCTCGACCATGGCGTTCGCTTCAGGCCGGAGGACATCATCGATCTGTCGCGCGAGATTTTTGACAAAGACCTTTTCGGTCGCCTGATTTCCACGAGCAGCCCGCGTTTCCAGCAGGAGGACGCCGACGATCTAGCTCCGCATTGGGCCCACTTCGAAATTGAGTAGCGGAGACAGGTTTCTGTCAATTCGACTTGCTGCCAGTTTCACCGAAAATGGCTCGAACCTGTTCGGTTGTCAGAGTTCCTCGCTCATCAGCCATGCGCTTACCGTAGTCTAACTGCGCAAGGAGCGTCTGTTCGGCCTCGTAGCGCTCGCAGTCGGCTATATCTTGGATAACGTAACGCCCACGACTGTTCTTTGTCAGAAAATCTGGTGATCCCTGCGTCATTTCGTCGAGCGCTGCGTTGTCGGTGCGCAGCTCTTCGGTTGCCGTCTGCACCTCAGGCAGCAATGCGCTGTCTATCGGTGCTTCGTTGCTCATGTTCATGATTGCCGCCCTCCGCCTTTCCCGCGCTTTGTCTTTGGCGGGACGTTAGCATTATCGCCTGGGGCGACAGTTATGTGTGTCCCTCGAACGGGACTGCAAGTCCGCTTCTAGCTAAAGCCGGTTGAGTGCGCTAAGCCAATAGTTCTTCATGCACAGGATTCAAAAAATTATGGGATTCAACTCTATAGAAACGAACAAATGTTTGCTATAATGCGGCAAACAAGAACAAAGATAGGAGACCATAATGCTGGTTGATGTCGCCCAATTCCAAGATGCAAGTCATTCGATTCTGGGAGTGTCAAGATGCTTGAATGCCAGCGTGAGCGATCATCTGGTTTTCAATTTGGGCCGATGTGAATGGATGCAGATAGGGGAGGTTGTCGCATTAGCCTCTTTCTTTCGTTCTGCTCGTGCGCAAAAGCTCCAAATCGAAGGGAGATACATACCTGACAGCAACATCGGTGCATACCTTTCTCGGATGGATTTCTTCAAAGTCCAGAACATCATTCGCGATGAATCGTTCACATGGCATGATCCGCAGGACCGTTTTTTGACTCTTTCACCAATCAGGCAAGATGTGAATTCGAACGAAATCCCCGCAAAGCTGAGAAACATCGTTGTCGCTCAGACATCCATCGATGAGTCTCTTGTGGGCGCCCTTGATTATGCATTTGGCGAGATAGTAGATAACGTTTACACGCATTCGCGAACGCCAATTGACGGGCTCGTGGGTGCGCAATTCTATCCTGTCAAATCATTCGTAGAGTTCTGCGTCGCTGATGGTGGAATCGGTGTTGCAGAAACGCTCCGCACTAATCCAGCCTATAGCGAACTTGGCGATTGCGAATTGCTTGCAAAAGCATTTGAAAATGGCGTTGGCGAAAACACAAGCGGCTTTGGCGACGATCCATTTGGTTATGGTTGCGGGTTTGGGCTTACCTTCGCAGCTAGATTGGTCGAAGCTACCGGTGGTGACCTGTGGATGGCTTCAAATACCGCGGGCTTTCACTTGCATGGAACGGATATTGAAACGTTTGATGGCTATAACATAACTGGCACTGTTATATGTATGCGCATCCCATCGAATGTATCCGTCACAGAAGATGATTTACTGCGTAACGGTATTAAAGACCCCTATGGCTGGAATCCTGTTAACGGAATCGCCGCGGACGCAAATGATATACTGTGGTAGGAGGAGCGATATCGTGATTATGCATTTAAAAGAGTTTGGGTCGGTTTTATGTACCCGCCAATCAGGGCGGCTTGCTTATAACGCTGCCATGGCATCGCTCGCTCAAGGCGACCACGTCGAATTTGATTTCGATGGCGTCGAATCCGTAACGAATTCGTTTGCAGATGAACTGTTTGGGCGTCTTGCTCTTGAACTGGGCATGGACAAGTTAAAGTCTGCAATGTCTTTTTCGCACGTCAATCGCTCTTCGGCGCGATTCATCCTAAGTGTTATGGAACGTCGTTCGACTGCTGCGGTGGTCTAAACTCAGAAGAGATTATTGCTGTGGCTAGCTCTACAGAGTGGCCCTATCGTTGTAGCGGCGGCACGTCGACCAGCTATTCGAGCATCAGGATGCCGAACGATTCCGGCACGTGGAAGTTTGGCGTATCGCTATCGACGTGGTTCCACACGAGGTAGTGCTTGTTCGTGGTCAGGTTCCCGCATTTGTAGAAGTTGCCGCGCATCTGCATGCCCGGCTCGGGGCTGAACTCGGGATAGAGCGTGCGGATATAGTCGAACGGAACTTCGAAGGTGATTTCCCAGCCATCCTCGGTGCGCGCTGACGACCCGTTCTGGGTGACGGCCTCGGGGATGAGCCGGATGCGGTCGGTCTTCTGCACCCCGATTTGGTTGCATACCGCCAGATTGGGGTTGAACTCGAAGTTCAGATAGCGCGCATCGCCGACGACGGGCGACAGGAAAAACTCCAGGCAGCTGTCTTCGTAGCAATTCGCCAAGGGGTCGTCGGGGGTGTACGTTGCGCGGACGTCCTGCTCTTCCACCCACATGTGCACGTAAATTGCCTGGTCATCGTGGCAGAGCTTCGCGTGGCTGCAGATTCCGAAGGAGTCGCCCCACTCGGCGTCGTCGATGTCGAGCTGGGCGATGTTGTCCCAGTTGGGTTCGCCGGTAATGCTGGCGATGGTGTAGGTTTTGGTGGCGGAGGGGGAGGGGGCGCTGGCCGAGGAGGTGGCGCTCGAGCTTGCGGCGCTGGAGCTCGCCGACGCCGATGCGCTGCTTGCACTCGCGCTTGAACTCGCCTTCGAGCTGACGCTGCCTTGTTGCGCGCAACCGCACAGCAGGACCGCGAGCGCGCATGCAGCGATGATGGACAGCAGTTTCTTCATGATGACCGCCAATCTCTCCGTGGGCACGTAACCTAACTCGGCGTTCGGGCGACGCTTCTTCATTATTCTAATGCCTTACAATGCCATCAGGCGCGAGCCGACGAACAACAGGCAACGACGGCCGACCAGAAGGAGCAAGATGCAGTTCGGTTTCTCGATAGTGGGCGTGTTTTTCCTGCTGATGCTGTTCATCCCGAACATCAAGTGGGGGAGGCATCTGCCTGCGGGCTATGCCGAGATCTCGAAAAACGAGAACCGCATCCTGCTCGCGCTCGAGCGCATCGGCGAGGTCGCCTGCTCCTGCGCGGCCGTCATCTTCGTGTGCCCGCAGGGCTTCTCGTTCCCGTGGATTCTGTGGCTGTGCGTGGCCTTCCTGCTGATGGTGCTGTACGAGGTCGCTTGGGCGCGCTACTTCAGGGGTGGGGAAGTGCTTGAGGACATGTACGCGCCCCTGGGTCCCATCCCGCTTCCGCTCGCGTCGCTGCCGGTGGTCGCCATCTTCCTGCTGGGCGTCTGGTACCAGTCGCCCATTGCGGTTGCGGCTGCCGCCGTTCTGGGCATCGGCCACATTGGCATTCACCTCGGCCATCTGCACGAACTGGAAAAATAGACATTTGGGGACAGTCCCCAAATGTTTAAAATGCCAAGTGGTGCACCAGCTCCCAGGGAACTAGCGTGCCACTTCAACATACAAGGAGGTACCTATGACCACACCCGCCATAACCCTCGAGCCCGTGCGCCCCGAGGACCTGCCCGCGTACAAGCAGCGTCTACAGGACGCGTTCACGACGGCCGCGCGCAAGGCGTTCCCGGACTTTCCCGAGGTCATTCCGCCCGAGCGCGACATCCAGCAGTCGCTTGATGCGGCTGGCGCCGAAGCGCTACAGGTCGCGTGCAACGGCGAGTTCGTCGGTGGCGCAATCGTCACAGGTGAGGGCGAAGACAAGATGCTCGACTTCCTCTTCATCGACACCGCGCACCAGGACCGCCACTTCGGCTATGCCACGTGGTGCGCTATCCCGACGCCAAGCATTGGGAGCTGGTCACGCCGTATCACGAGAAGCGCAACATCCACTTCTACGTGAACAAATGCGGCTTTCACATAACCGAGTACTACAATGACCGGCACCCCGATCCCAACTACCCGCAGGAAGAGTCTGGCGACTACCCCGGCGAGGACGGCGGCCTATTCAGATTCGAGAAGTGGATGGACTAGCGCCTCATGGGCGTACCGCAAAGCGGGAGCCTCTCATAAGCCCGCGCAGAACTCGTTTGAAAATAGAGCGACGAAGCAATTATCGAGGAGCACAGAGAGGCGATTCGAATGCGCCTAGCGGGCCCTGCGCCAAGTATGGGATAATCAAAGCATCCATCGAACCCCATTGTCGGGAGGCCCCATGAAAAGGCTAGCCATCGCGTTGATCGCAACGATTGCAATCACGTCCATCTCGCTTTTTGGATGCGGAGCATCCGAAAACAGCCAGCAGGGCTCGGAGCAGTCCCAAAGCGAAACGCAGGAGCAAAGCTCAGAACAGCCTGAGGACACGCAGGCCTCGCAGGATGCAGAGCAAGCATCTGAATGGGAATCGAAACAGGATGTTCCCGTAATAGAAGTAGCGGGTTGCCATCTGGCGCCTGAGAAGCTGATTATGTGCACCGCTGCATCTTCCGACAATCCAGAGCAAGGGGATTTCTGCGTACTCGTCCTCCGCATGGAAGAAAACAAGATACCGGTGACGGTCTCACCTTTCGGCACTGCAAGCGGTTTCGAGATAATGCTTGAGAACGAAAGCGAAGACGGAGCGCCCAAAGCATATCCTTGGTTCGTGCGATTCGAGCAGATGGACGGCACCGAGGGAACCGAAACGCGCGTGTTGTTCTACTACAAGCTAAGACCGGAAGACTCGCCGACGCTTACCAGCGAATACTATCAAGGCACCGAGGGAAAGCTGCCTGATAATCTGTATTACCAGGAGACAGGCGCATCGAATTACGGCACCTATCCACTTGGTGGGCTTTCTGACAAAGTCGCCTTGGAAGAGGGTGGCGCCGAGTGGCCGGATGCCGCAACAGAGCTCACAGGCCTAAGCGAAGGAGCCCAAAGCGTGCCCCTCGAAGGCGAGCTTGTCCTCTACCCCGATTCCAGCATGCTCTTCGAATCGGCTGACGCTTGGGCTGCCGGTCTTTTTGACGACTGCTGGCAGAAGCTCGTTGACGACGGTGTCATTGCCGCGCCGGAGGAGGGCGCGCCCAACGAATACTTCACATTCGGGTCCGTTTCGCTTGAAGTCGAGTATCTCGATACGGAGGCCGGCGAACGGCTATCCTCGGATTTGCAAATCGATCTGGATGACGTGGTCTTCTACAATCCCGACAACGGGATCTATTACAAAACCGACGTTGAAAGCCTCAAGGACTATCCCCTCTTCTATCCCGTAGTATTCGGCGCCAACCACACCAGCCCTAAGTGGGATGAACCGGCCGATTTAGCCGAAGAGCAAATCGCCAAGTTCGCGGATTCGCTCGACGGATGCCGTTACGTGGTCGCCTACTTGGGCTTGGATTCGCGCATTGACGAGGATTTCTACGATATGCCGAAAACCGATCGCGTTCTCAAGACCACGCTGGCAGTGGTCATGGATGCGCAAACCCGGGAGTTCGTCCATATCCATGAAGTGGGCACCGATTGTCCGAGCACGGTGACGACCGAGTCCGTCGGCCAAGTGATGGACCAGAAGGCGATCGATTATATGTTCAGCCTGCTCTGATGCCGCCCGCAGCCGAGAGCACCCCGAGGACAAGCACGGTTGCCGCATGGATCCCGAGGACAAGCACGGTTGCCGCA
>CAYOBD010000123.1:0-6884 GCA_964402005.1 uncultured Eggerthellaceae bacterium | reverse complement strand
GAGGGCGGCCCGCAGCGTATCGTGTGGATGCCCAAGGAGCTGAAGGACGACGTGGCGACGCGTCTGAACAAGACGGCTCTCGAGCTGTACGGCATCGAGAACTTCACCGACATGATCGCCGACGAGACGATCACGACCGACCCCGAAGAGCTGGTTGCTTGGCTCGCCGAGAAGGGCCATCCGGCTCTTGAGCTCGACCCGATCATGTAATCTGCTGTGTCGTTGCAGGTCTAAGTGAAGAAAAGGGGCGCAACCTATCTGGCTGCGCCCCTTTTTGATTAGACTCTACACCGACGGGTTTCCGCGTGTTAGGAGCGTATGGATGTACACCGTGATCTTCAAGACTCAGGATGGTATCGACTATAAGGTCTCCGCGAATGCGGGGGACAACCTGCTTGAGCTTGCACAAACGGCTGGCGTGCCTATCGATGCACCGTGTTCGGGCAATGGGACCTGCGGGAAATGCCTGGCGCGCATCATGGCGGGTACGGTCGACGATATCCCGAACATGCATCTTGCGCCCGAGGCGCGCGAAGATAACTGGCGCCTGCTTTGCCAAAGTTCGGTGGTGGCAGATGTCACGCTGTGGGTACCCGCGGGTGCAGGCAGCTTCAAGAAGGGCATCCAGACAGCCGATTTGTCCAGCCCCGAGGAGCTTGAGCGCTACAACGCATCCATCGATGCCATTTTCTCGTCGGGCCTCGTGCGCGGTTGTGCGCAAGAGGGTTATGGTGTGGCGGTTGACATTGGAACGACCACGGTTACTGCAGCGTTGATCGATCTGGGGACAGGGCAGGTTGTCGGGAAAGCCAGCTCGGGCAACGGGCAGATCCGCTATGGTGCCGACGTGATCAACCGTATCATTCAGCAGGAGAAACCCGGTGGGCGGGAGAAGCTTCAGCGTGCCGTGCGCGAGGAGACGTTGCTTCCCATCATCGACGAGCTGTGCGCGCAGGCAGGCATCGAGCCCGTTCAGGTTGCGCGTTGTGTCATAGCCGGCAATACGACGATGGAGCATCTGCTGGTGGGTGCAGACGGCTCAACGATCCGCCTTGAGCCGTTCATTCCAGAATTCCTTGAGCTGGAAGGGAAGACCTCAGCCGATATCGGCTTGGGCTTCGCGCCTGATGCGCCGGTTATTTTCGCACCCAATGTGGGAAGCTACGTGGGTGGCGACATCACCGCCGGCGTGTTGGACACGATGCTCTGGACGAGCGAGCAGATGACGCTCTTCATCGATCTGGGTACTAACGGCGAGCTCGTGTTTGGCAATGCAGATTTCATGCTCACCTGCGCTTGCTCGGCTGGACCTGCCTTCGAGGGTGGCGACATCACCTGGGGCATGCGTGCGACGAACGGCGCTATCTGCGCGGCGACGATTGATGAGGAGACGATGGAGCCGACGTTCACCGTGATCGGCGGGGGAGCGCCTGTCGGCATGTGCGGGTCGGGCATCATCGACATCGTGGCAGAGCTGTATCGCACGGGCATCATCAATCCGAGAGGCAAATTCGCGCGCGAAGGTGCGCGCGTGCTCTACGACGAGTCCAACGTCGGGCGTTACGTGCTCGCGACCCGCGAGGAGAGCGCCAACGGCAGCGAGATCTTCATCGACGAGCCCGATATCGACAATTTCATCCGTGCAAAAGGCGCCATATTCTCGGCAATCCGCACGATGCTGAAATCGCTTGACATGCCTGTGGAGGCCATCGAGCGCGTGATGATTGCGGGTGGCATCGGCAGCGGCATCAACATGGCAAACGCCCGGGCCATCGGCATGCTGCCTAACCTGCCGGCAGAGTGCTTCAGCTACATCGGCAACTCAAGTCTGGTCGGAGCCTGTGCGATGCTCGTATCCGACGAGGCGGCTGCCAAGGTGATGGAGCTCGGCCGCAATATGACGTATCTGGAGCTGTCGGTGGAGCCGGGCTACATGGACGAATTCATGGCCGCCTGCTTCATCCCGCATACGGATGCGACTCTGTTCGAATGAGCAAGCGGGAGGAAACGCGGCTGTGATCTGCCGTGGGCCAGGGGCCGGGGGTGATGGCCCAAAATGGGCCAGGGGCCGGGGGCGATGGCCAAAATGAGAGAGCGGGAGGCGCCGCCGCACTACGTTGTTACGCCGAAGGAAGGAAGACATGCAGGAAATGAACAACCGCGACGCAATCGCGCGCATGCAGGAAGAGCATATGGGGCAGAAGGATGCCGCCCCGCTGGAGCATTACATCCAGGAATTCACAGCTGCGGACCCGGCGGTGTTGTCCGCACGCAGCGGCGTTGCCTACGATGCAGATGATCAGGCATTCAAGTTGAATCTCCTCGGTCGTCCGCTTTCGGTTTCGTGGCCCGACCTGACATGCACGTTCACGGACACAGGCGAGGAGCAGCGTGTCAACGTGCGCATCCTCATGGCGTGTCTGCTTCTGCGTGGCAAGATCGTCCAATCGCAGGGCGGGTTCCTGTCCTATCCCGAGCTTCCTTGGGGCGACCATTACTTCAAGGCCTTCCAAGGTCGCTGCATCTACCGCTTTGCCGGCATGTACCGCGGCGAAGGCGGCGTGGAGCGTTTCAGGCGTGCAGCTGAGGCTTTAGGCGGCACCCCTGTTCAAGCAGGTGATGCAGCTTACGATTTCGCCTTCGTTGACGACGTGATCGTGCGTCTCATCCTTTGGGAGGGCGACGACGAATATCCTACGACCTCGCAGATTCTGTTCTCAGACAACACGCCGCTCGCGTTCGCAGCAGAAGAGCTTGCAGCTGTCGGCGATGTGCTTCTGGGCAGTCTGAAAAGGGCATAGCCAATTCGATTTGCATACGAGTCAGTCGTAATGTTGCAATCAGGATTCCATCTGTTTGTTCAGGCTGTTCTATGCCGAAAAAGATAGAATGCCTAGATGGTCGCTTAACTTTGATTGAGGAGATTCTTTATGAGCGAATTGCCGTTGCTGCTTGCCCGTGATCAGCAGGATATACCAGGGGTACCGGGCCTGTCGCTTGATTACCGTCTGCGTTGGATGGATTTCGATCGCTATCAGCGGATCAAGCCATCTGCCATACTCGATCTATTCCAAGATGTCGCTACGTTGCAGGCTGGCAACCAGGGTATCGGCTATGAGGACATGATCAAGAAAGGCGTGTTCTGGGTTGTCATTCGTTCGAAATTCGAAATCGTGCGCCAACCTGAGCGCCATAGCACGGTGACGGTGCGCACGTGGCCGCACTCGCCGTCGCGTTTCTCGTTCATGCGTGATTTCAGCATGCGCGACGAAGAGGGCAATCTGCTGATCAAAGCCACGTCCGAGTGGGTGTTCATGGGCGTCGAGTCGCGCAAGTTCGTGCGTATCACCGATGCATACGACGGCACGATGACGTTCGATGAGCATCGTGCGTTTTCCGAGAAAGTTCGCCGGGTGATGGATTTCGATACGCAAGATGCGCAGCCGTTCGTGTTGAAGCCCAACTTCGTCGACATTGACGATAACGGCCATGTGAACAATGCTATATATGCGGACTTCGTGCTGAACGCCCTGCAGCCCACGGGGGAGGGTTCGCTGAAGACGTTCCAAATCGATTATCGCCAGGAAGTTCGTCCCGATGAGTCGCTACAGGTGTTCATCCATCGCGAAGAGGGCTTTGCGTTGGCAAAGGGCGTGTGCGCAGATGGAGCGGTGTCGTTTCTGTCGAAGCTCGAGTTCGCTTAGGATGAGCGTTGGGTGACAGCGGGGACGGAGGACGGGTGTCACCGTCCCCGCTGTCACCCCTTTAGACGAGTGCGCAGCTCGTGTAGGCCAGCGTGTTTTTGCCGTGGTTGTACGGGATATTTGCCAGCGTGCAGGCCTCTGACACCACCAGGCCCGATGCTTCCATGGATACGAAGCGCTTTTCGGGGAACCGGCAGGGGGCATCCGGATAGGTGCACTGCTTGCACACAGTGCAGGTGCCTGCGGTCAGGAACACGGGATTCAAGCCTTCGCTTTGAGCCTTTTCCAGTAGTTCGAAGAAGCGCTCCTTATGCGTGTGCTCGGTTTCGATCATCGTTTCGACGTCGAATTCGTCTTCGAGTTCGCCGACGCTCTGGAACAAGAGGCAGTATTCGTGCTCCTCGTACATCTTCTGGAACTCCTCGATGGGTCCGCACGCCGGCGGGCAAGCCCACGAATGCCCGTATTGCTGGCATGTGTCCGCCGCGCACATATCGCGCACCTCAGGACGCGCTTTCAGCTTCTTGGCGGGCGCAATGCCGATGCATTCGTAGCCCACTTCCTCTGCGAGTTCGCGCAGTCTCTCGATCATAGAGCATCCTCTCTCAATGACGTTGGAACACCCGTTCATGATAGATGATATTACGCAATAGGTGGAGCACCTATTCTGGGTGGGTGCTCCACCGAGTCCCCTTAGTGATTATTCGAATTCCATCATCTGCACGTACAAGTCGTTGAACAGGCTCGACGTCGAAAGCTCCAAGTATTGCGACTCGTCTTTGATCGCTTCAGCACGTGCTCGTGCGGCGTTCGAGATAAGCATTGCAGCTGCGCCCTCAGCCGATGTGTTGCCCACGCTGGTCGCGCGATCAAGAAGCTCAGCGGGGAACAGGCCCACGCGCGCGGCCGATGATAGGTCCAAGAACCGGCCGAAGCCGCCAGCGATTTCGAGCGATTCGATATCGTCGATTCCGACGCCGAGCGTCTTCATCATCGCCCAGATGCCCGCGCATACGGCGGCCTTGGCAAGCTGCAGGCTGCGCACATCGTTTTGGGTGATGTAGATCGAATGGTCGGCCGTCAGGTAGAAGACGTTCAAGCCGTCCTCTTCGCCGAGCCAAGCAGAAAGCGGACCTTCCACTTCGTCATCGCCCAACAGGTACCCTGTCTCGTCCACGATGCCCTCGTCGACCAGCGATGCAATGGCGTCTATGATGCCTGTTCCGCAAATGCCGATCGGTTCCACGTCGCCAAGCACCTCAATCTGAGGCGCCCCGTCGGCGATATCCACTTGCGAAATCGCTCCCGGACCCGCCGGCATGCCGAAGTGCACGTTGGCCCCTTCGAACACGGGGCCTGCAGCGGTGGCGCAGCTGATGATCGTTCCGCCATGCGACAAGGCCATTTCGCCGTTCGTGCCAAGGTCCAGGAACAACCGGCAGCGCCCGTCGTCCAACTCGCGTGCGAGCATGCCGGCAGTGATGTCGCCGCCAACATAGCCTGCGATGCACGGTGCGAAATAGCATGATCCCAGCTGCTCGATCTCATGTATGTCGCCGAACAAGGTGAGTGGCGTGAACGGATTCACGCCGATGGTGTCGGGCGGCAGTGCACAGGCGATGTGCTGCATCGTCGTGTTTCCGGCGACGGAGAAAGTCCGCACATCGCGGGCGCGCACGTGCGCATGCTCGCACAGCACGGTGCGCATGCGATCGATTTCGTCGATGATCAGGTCGTACATCTGGTCGAGCTGCCCGTCGACGCTTGCCGAGATGCGGCTGATGACGTCGGCGCCGAATGCGATCTGCGGGTTCGCGTTGCTAACGGATGCTACACGCTCGCCGGTTTCGAGGTTGTGCAAGTGCGCGGCGACCGTTGTGGTGCCGATGTCCACGGCGATGCCGAACCCCGTTTGCCCGGTATCGGCAGGGAAGACCGCTGACACGCCCGAGTCCACCACGTCCATCGCGGTAGGCTCTTCGACCACAACCAGAAGTCCATCCTCCACCGGCGTCGTGCATGCCAGCGCGAAGTGCAGGCCCTGTGCGGCGTCGCGCACCATTACCTGGCACTTACGGCACTTGCCCACACCGCCGCACGTCGCACGGATGGGCACGTTGTTCTCTCGAAGCACGTCGAGGACCGATTGGCCCTCGACTGCTCCGTATTCGCTGATGATGCCGTTGCGTTCTACGGAAATTTTCATTGTGCGGCTCCTCGCCTTACGTTTCTACCACTCGCTGAAGGGCTTCTCCTCATGCTCTTCTGGACGCCACGGTGTGATGCGCTCGCGGCGTGCGATATTGTCGCGGCCATGGTGGTAGTTGCTCCACGGTGACGTCTGCCACGTGGTCCAGTTGTTCGGCGCGATAATCCAGTCGCCGAGCGTCTGCTCGTCGCCGTACTTCTTCAGGCGATAGTACGCGCGATAGTAGATGCAGCGCTGGACACCGGGATATACCTCGCACCAGCCGTCGTTGCTGCCGCCGCATGGCCCGTTGCGCTGGCACTTCGGGCATTGCGACATCGGGCAGACGTAGCCGCAGGCATACAGGCCGCAGTCGCCGCAGTCGATGCAGTGGAACAGGAACGTCTTGCCCACGTGCTCCAGGCCGTGCTTGCGGTACTTGCCGTTGCCCGTGCCCAGCTTGCGGTCGTATTTCTTCTCCAGGTTGACCTCGCGCCTGCGGAAGATCGGGAAGAACTTCTTGCCCGGCGTGAACATGAACTTGTGGAACTTGCGGGACAGGCCGTAGTTCTTCTGGATGGCGCGCTCGTAGTGCTGCTCGGGGCGCTCGGCGCGCTCGACGGAGAGCAGGTTCGGACGTGCCGTCTGCTTCTTGAAGTAGTAGAAGCCGCCGTCCACGCCGTACTGCAGCTCGCTCATGAGGTCTTCCCAATCGGGTTCGAACTCTTCGGCAAGATCAAGCACATGCAGTGCGTTGTCGCAGGTGAGGCCAGGGCCGCCCAGGTGCACGCCACGGTACCCGAGGCCCTTGGCGATGGCGATCATCTTCGCCGCACGGACGTTGCGCGCCTCGACGCCCTTGTCGTCGGACTCGTCCTTCTCGCGGCGCAGCACCTCCAGGAACTCGTCGGTCACGGTGACGCCCGGCACGCCGCCGGCGTTCATGGCGCGGCCGGCGCCATAGCCCAGGATGTAGATGTTCGCGATGGCCG
>CAYOBD010000122.1:0-6891 GCA_964402005.1 uncultured Eggerthellaceae bacterium | reverse complement strand
GTTGCGGACCTTCTCGCGCTGGCGACGGTACAGGATGTAGGCCTTGGCGACATCCGCGTAACCGGATTCGGACAGCACCTTCTCCACGCTGTCCTGGATGTCTTCGACCGTGATCTTGCCGTCGACGATCTTGCTTTCGAAATCGGATGTGACGTGCAGCGAGATGAGATCGATGATGCTCGGATGATACTGCTTCTCAATGGCGTCGAACGCCTTCATGATCGCGGCGCTGATCTTGCCGATCTCGAATTCGACGACCTTCCCGTCACGTTTCACTACCTGATACATTGCATTCCCCTTTGCAGATTCTCGTGTTGGTGCGAACGGAATAAAATGTAGCATTACTCGTTCGCAACATCAATATATTGTGGTTGCTTCTAAGAAAATCCACTTTATATTGTATCTGCAGGTGAAAACGGGGGTGTTTTGAAAGACCGCAGGTGAGGCGCATGCGATGGAAAAAAGCCTATTCTTCGCCTCGGATTTCTGCGTATTCGACGTATGCGGCGGCGATGTCGCGGTATGTGCGCATATCAGCGGGGTCGGGGGCGGAAAGGGTGCGGTCGGGTACCGTGTCGCGATCCGTGAAAGCCTGCAGGAAATAACGGCGGGCGCCGGCGATCCATGTTCCGATCTGCTCGAAATCGGCTGCCTCGTGCAGCTCGTGCACGACCGTTGTGCGGAACTCGTAGTCGACGCCGCCTGCGAGCAGAAGCTCGATGCTCTCGCTTATCGACGCAAGCTCGATTTCTGCAAGGCCTGCCGTATATGCGTATTTGACGGGCGAGTTCTTCACGTCCATCGCGATGTAGTCTACGAGGTTCTCGTCGATGGCGCGTGCGAGCATCGCAGGATGGCTGCCGTTTGTGTCGAGCTTCACGGCGAACCCCGCATCGCGTATGCGGGAGATGAATTCAGGCAGGTCGCTGCGCAGGCACGGCTCGCCGCCCGTGATGGCCACTCCGTCGAGCAGCCCGTGGCGCTTCTCCAGGAACGTGAAGAACTCTTCTTCGCTGAGCGCTTCTGGTGCCGGTCCCATTACGAGTTCGAAGTTGTGGCAGAACGGGCAGCGGAAATCGCATCCGCCGAGGAAGACTGTGCATGCCACGCGTCCCGGATAGTCCAGCAGCGTCATTTTCTGCAGGCCCTGTATCTTCATGCTCGTTCCCCTCTCGATGGTGTGGTACACCCCTGTAACAGCCCTGTACCAAATGGTACACCCCTGTAACAGGGGTGTACCACAGCCGTGCGTTGCCGTTCATCCTATACGGCGCACAGGATGTGGCGCGTGCGCAGGTCGCCGTCAGCGATTCCGTCGTTGACGGAGTACGCGTGTTTCTCCAAATCGCCGCAGGTCGCCTGCGTCAGACCTTGGTTTATGAGCTCGCCGACCAGGTCGGACGCGATGCTCTCGATCACCTCGTATTTGTCTTGCGCGATATCGTCCTCGGTGCCCGTTGTGATCAGGTACTCGATCAGCTCCGCGTCGAGTGCGAGAATCGGCAGGGCCCGCATCGCGCGGAAACGCCATTTGTAGAACGGAGCATATGCGTCGTTGAGCAGGAAGATCGCCTCCATGGCGCTCTGGGCGAACGCGATGGCGGCGAGCTGCGCTGCACCGGTTTCGCCATGGCGCAGGCAACGCGTGTAGTTGTATTGGCCCGCTTGCGCAGCGAGCAGCAGATGCCCGGCGAGCTTCTTGTGCCGGATGTCGGCGGGGTAGTGCGCCAGTTCGGTGCGGATGCGCGTGAACTCGCCGGAGCCGTCGAAGAACACCTCGCCGTTTACCGCTTCGGCCAGGGCATATGATGGTATGGCCAGCCATTGGTCGGCTGTGAGGGTGCCTGTCTCGCTGCCCGTCTTATCCTGCAGCCATTCGGCGCGCCGCATGACGCCGCGCCGCGCGCCGCCCACTGGCGCCATCTTCGGCCGTTCGATTCCCATGAACTCGCGGGGGAGCGCGGCATAGGCGCGCTCGAGGGCGAATTCGCGTTTGCGGTCGATCACGTCCTCGTCGGGCAGCAGGATGATGAAGCCCGGATCGAAGTCGTGGTCGCGCGAGAGCTCATCGTCGTATCCGAAACATTCCGATCCGCTGCCGAACACTCCTGCAGCGAGCTGGGGCAGCAGGTCGGGGAATTTCTCACGCAGCATCGGCATGCCGTACTCGTCGAAGTATGCGCGTGCGATATCAAGGCCTTTCATATATCTCCTTCGCCCGTTGCCTGAGGTCCTGATCGGCCAGGAAATAGCCATGAAATGCGAACGCGGGCGCGCATTTCTCGCACACGAACGCGTAGTAACCGTCATGCGGGATAGACGGCGTGTTCAACAGCTCGAGCGCCGCATCCAGGCATTCAGCGATAGCATCCTCGCAGGCAGCGGCTGCGAGGATGGCGGTCTCGTCTTCGGCATCTTCGGTGCCGCCGCCGGCGGTGCTGGCTTCTCCGCCGATGCCACCGCCGACGCTGGTTTCGGCGCCGCCAATTGGTGCCGATGCGCGCTCCCCATTCTGCGCCGATTGGGCCTTCGCCTCAGCCTGCGCATGCGCAAGGATTGCATCTGCTCTGTTCAGATAAGTGATTGCCTGCTCAAGCTCGCCGTTTTCCACCTGAGCCATGGTTGCGAGTGCCTTGTCGTAGAGCACATCGGCTTCAGCGAAGCGCCCGAGTGCGACGCAGGTGAGCGCCATGTTGTTGTACAGTCCGCCGAGCAGGCGGGGGTCGGTGCCCGGTGTGCCCTCGTAAATTTCAGCTGCCTTGCGGAACAGCTCGAGCGAGCGCTCGTTCTCACCGAACGCATTGCATGCCGTTGCGACGTTGGTGTACGTGGTTCCAGCGCTGATCGTGCGCTCAAATCCGAGTGCGCCGACCAGCCGCAGCGCTTCCTTGCCGTGCGTGAGCGCCCGATCGCGGTCGCCCGTTTTGCGGAAATGCCCGACCAGCTCGTTGCGAACCATCAGCTCGCCGCGCTCGTCGCCTTCAGCGCGCGCCTCTTCGAGCCAGTACAGAAGATGGCGCTCGGCACCCGCATAGTCGCGCCTTGCCATATATGCGTCGAGTTTTTCGACGATGCGCTGCTGCGGTATCGGTTGCATGACCCCTCCTTACCGCCTGATTCTACAGGTCGTAGTCGTTGCCGGCATCGAAGCAGCGGCGCTTGAGCGCAATGAGCTGGACGGTCATGGAAACCAGGCCCTTAGCGCCGGCGCGTTCTATCACGGCATCGATGTTTTCACTGCTCAGATAGCCAAGATCTGCCGCAATCGACAGCCCTTGCGTCCACTCGTGCGCGGCTATCTGCACGCAGGCGCCGATGGGGTCCCGTCCAGCGGTGCGCTCGAATCCGGTGCGGGCGTCGTCGGAGAGCAGAACGGGATCCGCCAGGCGCGAAAGCGCATAGCGCAATCCTTCGAAGCCGTTGCGGGTGCTCAGCGCCGCACGATCGGCGGCGGCGAGCAGCGCGCTGGCATCCACGTTGCCAACAGAGAAGGCGTTACGCAGCGTGCGGATGCCCTCGCGTCCGTCCAGGATCGGCACCTCGACGTATGCATGGCCTTGGATGGGCTCGCTCAGCTCCACGCGTACGGAGCGCGGCGGCTCAGCCATGCTCATGCTGCCGGCGCCCACGGTTGCAATGCGGTCGTGCAGCGTCAGGCGTTCAATGCCGCGGGCGCCCGCGAACGCATAGGGGGCGATTTCGGTCGCGGCAGCCGGAACGGCGATGTCTCCATCCGGGCCGGTGTACAAAACGATGCGTACGCAATCGCCGATGTTTTCGCAGAGCAGGCCGCCCTCGGTGAAGAACTGCGGATTTCCCTCGGCGACTTCGACGGAAAGAGGTGCCTGCCGCATCGCCGCGCGGTCGGGGCCGCTCGTCTTTGAGCCGCCCATGGGCGTCGCAGTCAGCCGAGAGCGGATTTGCAGCTGCACGTCGGCCACGGCATTGTCCGAAGCATTCGGCGGGCTTAAGGTACGGCTTGCCTCTGCGGTCATGCTGTCCGTTGCGGGGCGCAGCCCTACGTACGCGAACGGCTGGTTGCTGGCAGAGGCGGCGAGCTGCCCTGTCCCGCTTTGCATGGGGTCGTATGCGAGCGCGCATTCCCCCAGTTCAGTGCAGGCGGCGGGGATGCGGATGAATTCGATCGGCGTGCAGAAGAATGCGCGCGGACCGATTGTGCGCACGCTGTCGGGCAGATCGATGGAACGTAGGTTCGGGCAGCATTCGAATGCGGACGTGCGGATTTCCGCAAGCCCATCGGGAAGTTCGATGTGCTCGAGGTACGCATGGTCGGCGCAGGCATTTTCTCCGATTGCAATCGTGCCTGCGCGGACAATGCAGGAAGCCATGGTGTCATCGGTTGCATCGATGAGCTCCCATGAGCCATCGTCGATGCGGCGGTAGAGCAGCCCGAAGTCATCCACGGAAAGATGCGGGTTGAGCGGATCGACTGCGAGCTGCGCACCCGATCCAGCGAGCGCGCCTTTCCCGATACGCTCGACCGATGCGGGCGCGTTGATCATTCCGAGTGCTGCGCAGCCGGCGAATGCGCGCGGCCCGATTTCGCGCAGCCCATTTTCGATCAGCATGGATGCGAGCGCCGTGCAACGAGCGAACGCTGTTGCGCCCACGGCCGTGACGCTTCCCGGCAGGCGCACTTCGGTAAGACCGCTTCCCTCGAATGCGCCTTCGCCGATTTCGGTGAGGCCTTCTGGCAGGTCAATCGTGCGCACGCGCACGTTCCCTTCAAACGCGTGCGGGCCGATGATGCGACAGCTGCTCGGTGTCTCGTAATGCTCGCGCTCGACGATCGCGCGCAGAAGCTCGCTGCCATCGTGCGTGAACAGGCAGGTGCCATCTGTCGATAGATAGGGGTTTTCGGGGTCGATCGAGATTTCCTGCACGATGCCCGTCCAAAGCGATGGCGCCTCGACGGTTTGCGTAGCGCGCCCGATGGTCATGTGCAAGGGCTTGCATGCTTTGAGGAAAGCCGCATCGATGGTTTCGACGGCGCCGGGCATGATGAGCTCGTCGATTTGGGTCGAGCCGGCCAGCCAGGTCTTGTCGGTTTTCGTCACCGGGTCCGGGAGCTTCAGTCGCCGCAGCGACGGGCAGTTCGCGAAGGCGTTCCAGCCGATTTCCCGGATGGAATCGGGCAGTGTGAGCGAGACGGTGCTCTTAAGCCCGGTGAATGCAGAATGGTCGATGGCGACGATGGGATGCCCGTCGAGCGCATCAGGTACGACGAGTTCTGTCTGATCCGATGTGCAGCGCCTTATGCGGGCGTTGCCGGCGTCATCAAGCGTGTAGGCGTAGTTGGCGCCGTCGGCTGCCGCAGTGAACGTTTCGGTCATGGCGCGCTTGGCGACAAGCGGCGTGTCCGTGTCGCGCGATTGCCGGTCGACCAGCTGCGCCGTGCGGCGCTCCCAGCCTGCTGCTGCGGTGCCCTGCCGTGTCAAGCCCGTTGTGGTTTTGTTGCCGTTTCTTGGAGCTTGCAACGCGCTCATCGTGATCCTTTCGTCGAATCGATGCTGAATGTATGGTACCCCATGTGCGTTTGAGAGCATGGGGGCGGACGCGGAACAAACCTGCAGCAGGAGTGTTCTACAGCAGGAATGTTCCATAATGCGCGGCGGCGCATGGAGGCGCAGCATCCCCGCGCGTTCGCCCGGCATTCGTCCGTGTCGCCCTTCGCGTGAAGATGGGGTGTCGAAAGCCTCCATATTTCCGAGGGCCCTGCTCCACTGTGCTACAGTGGACGCTACGTTTTTCAAACGCCATACAAGGAGGTTTTTCATGGCACGTGTGTACAATTTCTCTGCCGGTCCGGCCGTTCTGCCCGAAGAGGTGCTGCGTCAAGCGGCCGACGAAATGCTCGATTACCAGGGCTGCGGCATGTCCGTGATGGAGATGAGCCATCGCTCCAAGGAGTTCAAGGGCATCATCGAGGGCGCTGAGTCCGACCTGCGCGAGCTTCTGGGTGTGCCCGACAATTACAAGGTGCTGTTCCTGCAGGGCGGCGCCACCACGCAGTTTGCGGCCATCCCGATGAACCTGATGAAGGCTTCGGGCGGCACGGCGGACTACATCGTGTCCGGCAGCTGGTCGAAGAAGGCCTTCAAGGAAGCCAAGATGTACGGCACCGCCAACTGTCTGGCCTCGAGCGAGGATGAGAATTTCTCCTATGTGCCCGACGTGCACCAGATTCAGATTTCGCCCGATGCCGATTACGTCTACATCTGCCAGAACGAAACCATCTACGGCACGATGTACCATGAGCTGCCCGACACGCAGGGCAAGCCGCTCGTGTCCGATGTGAGATCCATGTTCCTGTGCGGCCCGATGGACGTGAACCGTTACGGCGTCATTTACGGCGGCGTGCAGAAGAACATCGGCCCTGCGGGCATCGCAATCGCCATCGTGCGCGACGATCTGATCCGCGAGGATGTGATGCCGTTCACGCCGACGCTGCTGCGTTGGAAGACGCAGGCCGATGCCGACAGCCTGTACAACACGCCCGCGTGCTACACGATCTACATCTGCGGCCTCGTGTTCAAGTGGCTGAAGGCCCAGGGCGGCCTTGCGGCCATGCAGGAGCGCAACGAGGCGAAGGCGGCGCTGCTCTATGAGTTCCTGGATCAGTCGCAGCTGTTCAGCGGCACGGCGCGCGTCGAGGACCGTTCCATCATGAACGTCCCCTTCGTCACGGGCGATGCCGATCTGGATGCCAAGTTCATCGCCGGTGCCACCGAGGCGGGCCTTGCCAACATCAAGGGCCATCGCTCAGTCGGCGGCATGCGCGCCTCCATCTACAATGCCATGCCCATCGAGGGCGTCCAGGCGCTCGTCGACTACATGGAGAAGTTCGAGCGCGAAAACGCGTAAGCATAC
>CAYOBD010000121.1:0-6952 GCA_964402005.1 uncultured Eggerthellaceae bacterium | reverse complement strand
GAACCTTGCGCCCGTCCGAAAACGTAGAAAGCTTCGATTCGCTGCCCTCGGGGCGATCGCGATAGACGATGGGCACGTTTATGATGCGCCAACCCTTGTCCACGGCGTGAATAGACATCTCGGTTTCAATCTCGAAACCGCCCGAGAGCACGGGCAGCGTCTTCGCGAACACCTTGTTGAACGATCGATAGCCGGTCATGACATCTTGGAATTCGAATCCATACAGCAGTTTGATCAGCTTGCGTACGAGCGTGTTGCCGGCGCCGTGGAATGCGCGATCATTCTCTGAGCCATAAGTGCCGTTGGACAGGCGGTCGCCTACGCACATATCGGCCCGGTCATCGATCAGCGGGCGCAGCAGCGCCTCGGCGGCCTCGGCCGGGTAGGTGTCATCGCCGTCGACCATAAGGTAATAGTCGGCATCGATCTCGCGTAGCATGGTGCGCACCACATTGCCCTTGCCCTGGCGCGTCTCGTAGCGCACTTCGGCGCCATGTTCGCGCGCAATCTGCGCCGTCTCGTCTGAAGAATTGTTGTCGTATACGTAGATGGTTGCATCGGGTAGCACGCGGCGGAAATCGTCGACCACCTTCGCGATGGTAATCGCCTCGTTGTAGCAGGGGATGAGTACGGCCACTTCGCCGATGTCAGCTGTGCGGAAGATCTCGTCTGTCATGCGCATTTCCCGTGTCGCCCGATGTTTTCTGGCGTCCCCTGCGCGACTCGAACGCGCGGCCTTCTGCTCCGGAGGCAGACGCTCTATCCAACTGAGCTAAGGGGACGCAGTCTTGCAATTATACGCTATCATTCTGGGCATTGGATGCTCTGCGAAGGAAACACACGCAACGGGAGAGAGGGCATGGGCAGCAGCGAAACCGTCAAAATAGAGCGCATGTCGTATGGGCCTGACGCAATTGCGCATCGAGCGGATGGCAAGACCCTATTCGTCAGCGGCGGCGTTCCCGGCGAAACCGTATCCATTCGGGTGGTGGAAGAGAAGCCTTCGTTCGCGCACGCAAAGATCGAGGCGATTGAAACGCCATCGCCTGACCGCGTGCAGCCGGCATCTCCCGAGGATGAGGCATGCGGCACGGCGCCTTGGCAGCACCTGTCCTACGAAGCGCAGCTGCAGGCAAAGCGCGATCATGTGGTGGGCGCCTTGACCCATACGGCGCATTTCGACCGCGATCGGGCTGAACGCGTCGTCGGCGCGTGCATCGGCTCAAAGAGACAATGGGGCTATCGCAACAAGATAGAGCTTGCTGCGACCGTCGATGCCGGAGGCCGGTTCGAAGTGGGGTTCCATCGCGAAGGTACCGATGAGATCGTGCCTTCGCTGCGCACGCGGCTTGCGCATAAGCAGATCGAGCGCGCCCCGAAGGCGTTGCGCGGCGCCATCCGCTATGCGCAGGGCGCAAGCGAGCTGGGTATCTACCGCATCGGCGTGCGCCATAGTTTGGCGACGGGCGAGTTGGAGGTCGCCTGCTGGACGCGTCCGGGCCCATTCCCGCGTGCGGTGTTCGCCACGACATTGTCGGCTGCGCTCAAGGCGACGAGTGTGGTGCGCGTGTTGGCGGAACCGGGCAAAGCCCGCAAGATCAAAGGCGTAGAAGTGCTTGATGGCCGGGGCTATTGGCGCGAGCGTATCGGTCAGATGGAGTTTTCGACGGCTGCGCCGTCATTCTTCCAGGTGAACACTGTGCAGGCGGAGCGACTGGTGTCCCTCGTTCTTGAAGGCTTGGGAGACATCGACGGAAAATTCGTCGCCGACCTGTATGCGGGCGGCGGAACGTTCAGCATCCCGTTGGCCTTGGCGGGCGCAGAGGTAACAGCCATCGAATCCGCTGGGTCATCTGTGCGCGACCTGCGTTTCAATGCGGATCTGAACGAGGTGTATGTCGATGTGCTCGGCGGCGATTCGGCCCGCGAATTGGCCGAGTTGGGGCAGCTTGATGCGCTGGTGGTAGATCCGCCGCGCGCTGGGCTTGCACGCGAGGTGCCTGGTCTGATAGCGGATGCATCGCCAGAGCGTATGGCGTATGTGAGCTGCGATCCCCAGACGTGGGCGCGCGATGTCGCACGGCTCGAAGAAGTCGGCTATCGCTTGGAGCGCGCTGTGCCTGTCGACATGTTCCCGCAGACGTACCATGTGGAGACCGCGTCGTTCTTCGTGCGCGAATAGCGGTGTAATAGAACCGCACAGAAAAGCTGCTCCGTTTCTGCGCGGGCGGTGTTGCCCCTCATGCGCGCTTAGCTAAGCAGCGTTGTCAACCGATCAGTCGTCGATAGCTCCGATCGAGCAGACCTCTTGCACGCCGGTCAACGTATTGCTGACATAAGCCTTGGCAACATCCAGCGCGCTTCCTTCGGCGCCGGCGACTATATCGATGTTGTTATGGCAGAGCACGGCAGCCATGTCGTACTCGATCAATCCTACGATTAAAGCATCGATGTTGATAGATTTCAGGAGCTCGACGAACTTGTCAATGGGTTGGTCGAGTGCGGGCATGGTGCGCGAATCCGTGATGATGCCGCGGTTTACCGTATACACCGTATAGTTCGTGCATTGCACGAAATACGGAGCCACGTTCAGGCCCTGGCATGCAACGGCGACCCTCATCGAATGAACCTTCTCCCCCGATTGGACGATTCGTGCATAAAGTAGCGCGAATCGTGTGCAGCTTGCAGGCAAATGGGGCAAACGGGGCGAATTGCCGACGAACGTCATGATGAAGGGCCTTGGATGGGATCGTGATGGGGCGCAGGTGGGGTGGAGCGATGCGCCGTCGGGGGCGACATTTCTGCTCCTGGCACCCCACTGCTGTGGATTTCCCGCGAATCGCGCGTTGCACTTGCAAAGCCAAGGGTGCTTTGCAATAATATTCAGGCTTTTCGAAGCGGAGAACGTCCCCATAGTCTAGAGGTCAGGACGCGGCCCTTTCAAGGCTGAGACACGAGTTCGATTCTCGTTGGGGGCACCACAAAATGTTTCGCCCGGCCGATCGATTCGCGGTCGGGCGTTTTTACGTAGCATAAAGGAAGCAGATATGGCAACGTTCAATGATCTGGGCCTTTCAGAAAAGGCCCTTTCTGCTGTTAGGCGCATAGGGTATGCAGAACCCACGCCCGTTCAGGAAGCGGCAATCCCGTTGGTGTTGAAACACCGCGATGTGATCGCCGGTGCGCAGACGGGTACGGGAAAGACGGCGGCCTTTGCGCTGCCCGCTATGGATCGGCTCGGTCATGCCAAGGGCGGCATGGGCCCGCTGATGCTGGTCGTTACTCCCACGCGCGAGCTCGCCCAGCAGATCGGCGAGGTATGTACGCAGATCGCCACATCCACGCACCATCGCATCACTACCGTGGTTGGCGGGCTGTCCTACAAGCCGCAAATCGACAAGCTTGCCCGGGGCACCGATATCCTGATTGCCACGCCGGGACGTCTGATCGATTTGATGGACCAGAAGGCCGTTCGCCTCTCGGAGGTACAGGTGCTTGTGCTCGACGAGGCAGACCGCATGCTGGATATGGGCTTCTTGCCAGCGGTAAAGCGGATAGCCGGTGCCACCCCCAAGGGCCGCCAGACCCTGCTGTTCTCCGCAACCATCGACGGCACCATCCGCGAGGTGGCAGGCAAGATGCTGCGCGATCCTGCTACGGTCGAAATATCCCGCAAAGGTGATGTGGCCGAGACGGTCGACCAATACATCATACGCATCGCACAGGCGGCCAAACCCGAGCTGCTCTCTGCCGTATTGCAGGAGAAGGGGTTTGAGAAGGTGATCGTGTTCGCTCGTACGCGCAGCCGCGCTGAATCGTGCGCACGCCGTCTGAAGCGTGAAGGGTTCTATGCCGAAGCCATCCATTCGGATCGAAGCCAGGCGCAGCGACGTCGTGCGCTTGACCGATTTGCAAATGGCGAGGTGAACATCATCTGCGCGACCGACGTGCTCGCGCGCGGCATCGACGTCGAGCTGGTCGACTACGTGGTGAACTACGACATCCCCGAGCAAACCGAGGATTACATCCATCGCATCGGACGCACTGGCCGCGCTGGCGAGCGGGGATTCGCCATCACATTCGTCACACCCGAGACAGAGTCGCATCTTAGAGACATCGAGAAGCTGGTCAAGCAGCGTATTCCCGAGATGGAACTCGAGCATTTCGACACGCAGGCGGCATCCGATGAGGCCATGAAGAAAGGCCAGGGCATCCAGGCGCGTCTCGATCCGGACATCGTTGAGGCGAAACGCGAGTTGGCGAAGCGCGCCCAGAAGAAGGGCAAGCGCCGCGAGCAGGCGGCAGCGCTTTCCGCAGGCGGCAAGGGTGCCGCAGGCAAACGCGGTGGAAAGGGCACATCGTCCGCTCGTAAGGCTGGAACCAAGAAACAGGCACCCGCACGCCCGAAGGGCGGGCAAGCGAAGCGCAATCCTGCGAAATCCGGCGATTTCCGTCCTGGTCGTGCCCGTCGTGCCGAGGTGCGGCAGCAACGCACCCGCAAACGCGGCTCGCGATAGGGGCGGTCGATGGAGCAGAGGGTCTGATCCCAGTGTCATGCGGTAGGGGCGGTCCTGTTTCCAGTAAGCCAGTTAGGCATCCGTTCCGTCTTCGCAGCGTCTGCTCGAATCCCATTTGTTACCTGTATGTAATCGAGATGCGAGGACAGGGCGGCGGCTATAATGTATAAGATTGTACGAAGATAAGAAACCCTGCGGGAACCCTGTGGGTGAGGTTATACGAAAGCGCGAGACCGGTGGGGTTTCGCGGCACAACGAGGAAGATGAGGGGATTCCGATGACCGAAGCCGGTACGCAGCCTCTGGTCACGTTCCTTGTGCCGTGCTATAACTCGGCCGAGTATATGCACGTCAGCATTGAATCTCTTCTAAAGGCCAACCGCCCCATCGAGATTATCGTTGTGAACGACGGCTCTACCGACGATACGCTCAAGATCGCCCGCAACTACGAACAGCAGCACCCCGACGTCATACGCGTAATCGACCAGGAGAACGCCGGCTGGGGCGGGGGCGTGAACAACGGCATCGCCCAGGCGCGCGGATTGTATTTCAAGGTAGTCGACTCCGATGACTACATTGGCGAAGAAGCCCTGATCAACGTGCTCGAAACCATGGAGCGCCTCATCGAGGAGGGCCAGACGCCCGATTTGCTGGTTACGAACTACGTCTACGACCATCAGCTGGATAACACGCAGTATTCCATCCATTATCGCGGCTACTTCCCCGAAGGGCGGCTGTTCCGCTGGCACGAGGCGCACCGTTCCAAACTCGATCAGCTTCTGATGATTCATTCGACCTGGTACTCAACCGAGCTTTTGCGCACTAGCGGCGTGCACCTGCCTGAGAAGGTGTGCTATATGGACAGCCACCTGCTCCTGCATCCGTTGCCGTATGTGCGTACGCTGTATTATCTCGATGTGGATGCCTACCACTACCAGATCGGTCGAGCAGGCCAATCCATCGACATCGAGGTAATGAAGAACCGCATCGACCAGCAGCTGCTGGCCACTTACATGGCAATCCGCGACTATGATGCGAATGTGCTGGTCGATTTCGAGCCCAATATGGCTGAGTGCTATATGCGCTACTTCTCGGCAATGGCCAGCGTATCCACGATTTATCTGTTCATGATCGGCACACCCGAGGCGTTGCAGAAGAATCGTGCGATGTGGAAGACCTTGTACCACGAGAATCCTGTGCTGTTCCAGCGGATCTCCCGCACGCCTGCCTATATCGCGAACCGACGCACGTTGCTCGGCCGCAAGTTTTCGCTGTTCATGTACCGTGTGATGCAGGACAAATTCAAGTTTGCCTAGGGCGCAATGCTAAGGAATCGACTTGACTCTCGACGACGAAACACGCGACACAGCGAAACCTGCGGACCCGAAGCTCTTTGAGGCTTTGGGATCGTTGGATTCCAAGTACATCGAGAACCTGGGGTTGCGCCTGGCCAACGAGAGGGTTTCCCTCGATGAGGCCCTGAAAACCGATGACTCGGTAAGCGCCGTCGAAGCGGCTTTGCTTGTGGGTCGCGAGGGTGCGGAAGGCGACGAGACGGGCGGCGAAGAGGAAGCGTCTGACGCGCAACCCAAGCGCAAGAGAACGCGCAGCCAGAAGCTCAATATGATCCTTATCGCCGTGGCGTTCTTGGTCTTGTTCGGTTATCTGTTCATTGCAGGCGAGGGCGGCGAGGTGCTGCACGCCGTCGAGCGCTTCAATTATCCGTTCCTGCTGCTGGCGCTCGTGTTCATGGTTGTGTATTGGCTGCTCGAGGCTGTGTGCATGCAGATGTTCGTCTCGTATCTGCACCCGGGTTTCCCGTTCATCAAGCAGTTCTTGAATACGTTGATAGGCCAGTACTTCAACTGCATCACGCCGCTGTCGAGCGGCGGCCAGCCCATGCAGGCGTACTACTATCAGCGCTTCGGCTTGCCGCTGTCCGAGGGTATGACCACGTTGCTGTGTCGTTTCATCGTGTACCAGATGACAACGACGGTGTATTGCGCCATCGTGCTTGTCTTGCGCTTCACGTACTTCACTGAGCAACTGGCGCCTGTTATGGCGCTTGTCATCATCGGCTTCATCGGGGGGCTGGTCCTCATGGCCATGCTCTTGGCGCTGGCGTTTTGGCGTTCGGGTACAACGAAATTCGCGCTGTGGGGCATCCGCATGCTGGGCCGGATGCACATCATGAAAAACCCCGAAGCGGCTCAAGAAGAGGCTCTTAAGCAGCTTGATGATGCATACAACGGGGTTCGCATCCTGTTCAAAGCGCCGAAACTGCTGCTGAAGGTCGCTGGCGTCACGTTCGTGCAGCTGACCGTGTTCTTCTCGGTGTCGTTCGTGATCTTCCTGGGATTTGGCCTGGAGGGCAGCGATTATCTGACGGTCATCTCCTGCCAGGCGTTCGTATACATGATCTCGTCGTTCGTCCCG
>CAYOBD010000120.1:0-7001 GCA_964402005.1 uncultured Eggerthellaceae bacterium | reverse complement strand
ATTTAAACAGGAACTTCCGCCCACCGCTTTTAACAAACTTGAACCTTTGGGGAGCCTCCCCTTTTATTATTTTTTAATCACCGGGGAGTCTCCCCAATGATTCACTTTCGGCTCTCCCCTTATGCACGCGGCTCGCCACCGCGCGTGTGGCGCACGACTTCGAAACGCTCTAGCTGCACGTCGTTGTCACGCACGCTTATGCCGGCTTTCTGTTTCGCTATGGCAACCTGGTATTCAACCGTGTCGACTCCATCAAGATTCGGCAGCAGCAAGCCTCTCTTCCAGCCCTTAGTAACAATTACGCCATAGCGCACGGGATCGAGTTCGTCCGTCGACTCAATCGGCTCAGCATCACCCAGAACGTCCACAGAAATCTCGAGATGATCAAGCTCGTCGGGACGCACGGGATCAAAACGCGGATCACGGCTGCACGCGCTGATGCCGTTCTGGATTATCTCCTGAGCAATCGATCCCGTCGTTGCCGCAATCGTCCCGATGCATCCGCGCAGCTGGCCATGCTCATGAAGCGAGACGAACGTTCCTGCGCGCCGTTCGAGCATTTCCGCAGGAAGTCCTTCGGGCATCTGCGCCGGCCGATGCGTCCGCACGTAGGTCTCAACTGACAGACGAGCCAATGCGACATAGGGATCGGCTTCTTCTGGGGCACCATCTGCTTCTTTTGCTGAATCATCCGCCGCTTCTGCTTCCGCTGACTCCTCTTTCCCAACTTCAAGAATCGCCACGGCGTAACCCACACCGAACGGTCCCTCGTTTGAAAGCAGCTCAGATTCGCAATGCAATCCGTCGAGCGCTCCTGCCATGATCTGGAATGAACGCAAACCGCATTCGGCAGCGGCATCGCAGAAAGCCTCATCGAACTCGAAAAGCCCATCGAGATTCCCGGAAGAGAATAATTCCCCGATCTGCTCGTCGAACACCGGACCTTCGGGAGCGAAACCATAAGGTCCCTCTGCGAGTAGCTTATGCGACAGGTCCCCGCTTGCTATGAATGCCACTCGACGCCCTAAACCATCGGCAGCTTTCGCGATTATCTGTCCGAGTGCACGATGCGCGGAATACGGCATGCCTGATAGGCCTATGCGTACAATCGGGCACGGTATGTCCCCTTCTGCATCCGGGTTATCAACGTGATACGCCTCTCGCACGAAATACAGCGGCACGTATGTGGCATGATCCATATCGTCGTGGTAGCGATCGCTGCCCACGCAGAGGATACCCTCCCCGTTGGCCTGATCGATGATGGCTTTTGCAAGCTCGACATCGCATGCAGCGTCCAGACGCTCCTGTGGCGCACGGAATCGCGCCATGCTCCCTTCCAAGTGCGCATCAGTCGTCACATGGAACGCGTCTCGGAACATCGGTGCATGCGGCGAGGTCACGATGATGCAATCAGGCTGTGCCTCCACGATTGCGCGCGCAGCTTTCCGATAAGCGTCAATCGTATCCTGGATTCCCCGCTCTTCCCCGCGACCGACAGCAGGCACTATCAGCGGCGGATGCGGAACTGCGATGGCGATTTCAATGCTCATTGGTGCCTCCTGTTCGTTCTTCTAACGTGTCCCCCGGACGTGCTCTCAGTTTTCTCTGCGGCATAGAGCGTGGCAGCGGAGGACTTGGCCCCGCCGCCGCTGCATCGTCGCGCCGCTGTCACATCTTCAACGGTTTTCCTAACTCTTCCGAAAGCTTCGGGAGCAAATCCGCAAATGTTTCTTCAATCTCCTTCTTTTTCAACTGGCATTCCCATATCACGTGGACCGTCCAGCCGTCTTTTTGCAGTTGTGCCAGATTGCGCTCATCACGCTCGACATTGCGGTCGAATTTCACTACCCAGTAATCGACGTTTGTCTTCGGTATTGGAAGGTTGCAACGCGGACAGCGGTGCCAGAAGCAACCGTTGACGAAAAGGGCGACTTTCTTTCCTGGCCAAGCCACATCGGGGCGTCCAGGCACCTTCCACTGCAAGCGATAGCCGGTAAGCCCTGCTTCGCGCAGGCGCCGCCGAACGAGCAACTCGGGTTTCGTATTCGCCCGCTTGTTGGATTGCATGGATTTATGCACTGCTTCGGATACCATGCCGCCATTGTAGTACGGAGGACGACTGAAGGTCGGGCCTTTTGCAGCCAAATGCTCTTTGATGGCAAAAGGTCTGACCTTCTGTCGCCTACCGTACTACAATAAAAGCAATCAGATTTCCGATTTAAGGAGGCTGCTATGGAAACGAGGATCACCGAAAGAGGACCGCTGCACAACGACGACGGCACGCTTGCGCAACGCGGATGGGCGACGCAGCTTCTGCTCGATTACGACCGCAGGCGCATCAAAGCGGCCAAGCATCGCATAAAGGAATGGGATTATTACCTGATCAACGATGATGACTATGCGCTGTGCTTCACTATCGGCGATCTTGGCTACATCGCTATGATCTCTGCATCGCTCCTGGATTTCGGGAACAAGACATTCGTGACGGAAAGCACGCTGGGCATATTGCCGATGGGAAAGATGAAGATGCCGTGGCGCTCCGACGAGGGCATAACGCATTACGATGATAAGCGCGCAGACATGACGTACGAGGTTTCGGGCGGAATGCGCCGGCTTCACATCCTGTTCCGCAATTTCCTCGGCGGCAACGACCTTCATGCGGAAATCGTTCTCGACCACGAGCCGCAGGACTCGATGGTCATCTCGACACCCTGGGCTGAAGACCCCAAGGCGTTCTATTACAACCAGAAAATCGTCGGTATGCGCGCTGTCGGTTCCTTCGATATCGGTGAACTGCACCACGATTTCTCCGAAGAGAATTCTTTCGGCCTGCTCGATTGGGGGCGTGGTGTTTGGACGCGCGATAACACCTGGTTCTGGGGCGTTGCTCAGGGCATGCAAGACGGCCACCTCTTCGGCTTCAACCTCGGCTATGGATTCGGCGATACATCTGCCGCTTCCGAAAACATGCTGTTCGTCGACGGCATCGCACACAAGCTTGGGCGCGTCGATTTCGGCATCCCTGTGCGCGATTTGAGTGCGAAATTTGGCAAAGATAAATATGACTTGATGAGCCCTTGGCATATGACCGACGATGCGAACCGGCTCGACTTGGAGTTCACGCCAGATATCGATCGCGTGGACTTCATTAACATGATGATTGTACGAAGCGACCAGCATCAGATTTTCGGCTTGCTCAACGGTCACGTAGTACTCGATGACGGCTCGACGCTTCAGATCAAGGACCTGCGCGGGTCTGCCGAGGTCATTCACAACGTGTACTAAACGCTTTTACGTAAACCGTATGGGCCATTGCTTCAGCCTTCGCCCTCGAGCGCAGGTCGGAAGCAATGGCCTTTTTCATATGAAACAATGGTCTTTTATGTGTATATTTCCGGGCGACGATGCTTCAACGAAGGAATCGCCTTGCGCATCTGTGCACTTTCTTGCGTATCGATATCGCAGACTATCAGCTGTTCGGCTGAATCAGCCTGCACAAGCACTTCACCATCCGGTGCAACGACTCGGCTGCAGCCCACGTAACCCTTGTCGGCGCGGCATACTCCGACGGTGAACATTCCATTCTCGATGGCGCGCGCCGCAAGCAAGGTCTTCCATTGGTTGGCTTTCCCCTGCCCGTCAACCCAAGCTGCCGGGTAGAGCATGATTTCGCAGCCCTTCACTGCTGCAGCGAGTGCCAGCTCGGGGAATCGCAAGTCGTAGCAGATTCCCAATCCGATCTTTCCAAAGGGTGTATCGATCGGCTCGAAAAGCATATCGCTTGCAGCCATACGCTCGGATTCCTGCGTTGTAGCAGAATCGAACAGATGCACCTTCCGATAGAAACCTCTGCGCTGCCCCTGTGCATCAGTGATTATCGCCGTGTTGAAAGGAAGCCCGTCCGGATTCGCTTCGTTCATAGTGTAGACAATCCACAGCCTATAGCGCGCCGCAATGGCATCGATCGATTGGGTGAACAGACCCCCAATCGGCTGCGACTCTGCGAGAAAATCAGCTCGTTCCGCTTCGTAGCGGCTCATCAGAGACTCGGGAAACACGAGCAAGTCGACGCCGCGCTCTTTGGCTTGCGCTGCATTCTCGTCCACAAGCGCCACCACGTTTCCGTCTGCCGGATGGCATGTCTGCGCAAGCCCGATTGTGAAACCCATATAAGCCCCCTGTTCGGGTAAAAGAACCATTGGGAGACTCCCTTTTGAATCATTGGGGAGACTCCCCAATGATTCGCTTCCCTTAAATGAATCATTGGGGAGTCTCCCCAATGATTCACTTTTGCTCCAACAGTCCCTGAGACTCGTTACACCAAAGCAGCTGCCAGATCGCGAATCGCGGAGCGCGTTTCGTCGTTCAAGGCACCCTTGATTGTGACGACGGGGTCAGCGAACTCGATTCCCTTGCAGGCCTCCATCTTCGCACGCATAGCCTTTGCAGCAGCAGGAGCCCAGCTTCCGTTCTCCACCAGGGCAACACGACGGTTCTGATATCCGTGATCGACAAGATGGTCGATGAACGTCTTCATGAACGGGAACATGTCACCTGCATACGTCGTCGAAATGAGCACGAGCGTACCGTAGCGGAACGCATCCTCCACGGCTTCGGCCATATCGTCGCGCGCCAAATCGCTCACGCCCACCTTCGGACAGCCCGCAGCCTCCAACTCTGCAGCCAGCAGTTCGGCGGCTTCCTTCGTATGACCGTACACCGAGCAGTACGCGATGGCGATGCCTTCGGTTTCAACCTCATATGCCGACCAGGTCTTGTACAACCCGAGGTAATAGTCCAGATCCTCCGATAGCATCGGACCATGCAACGGGCAGATTGTCTGGATATCGAGTGCTTCGGCCTTCTTCAGCACGTTCGTTACCTGCTTACCGAACTTGCCTACGATGCCGAAGTAATACCGCCGCGCTTCGCACGCCCAATCTTGCTCCACGTCGAGCGCACCGAATTTCCCGAACGCATCAGCGCTGAATAGCACCTTATCGGTCGCATCGTAGGTCATGATAACTTCAGGCCAATGCACCATGGGCGCCCCGATAAACTTCAGCTCGTGCCCACCGAGGTCGAGCAAATCGCCCTCCTTGACAACCACACGGCGATCTTCGTATGCGACACCATAGAAGTTCTGCATCATTTCGAACGCCTTGGCGGAAGCCACGACTTTCGCCTCCGGATAGGCATCCATAAAGCGCGTAATATTCGCAGAATGGTCGGGCTCCATATGCTGCACAACCAGATAATCGGGTGTGCGCCCATCAAGCACGGTAACGACGTTCTCCATCCATTCCCTGCCGAAAGCGGCATCTACCGTGTCCATTACAGCAATGCGCTCACCTACGACAACATAAGAGTTGTATGCCATGCCATCTGGCACGATGTATTGACCTTCGAACAGATCAAGGTCATGGTCGTTTACGCCAACGTAAAAGACGGAATCAGTGATGCTCATGTAGTCTCCTCGCACTCGTTGCCAATGGGCACCATTGTACGCGAACGAGTGAGTCGGAACGGGCAGTTCCCTCTGACTCGCTCATTCGTTGGCAAAAGATTTCTTTTTCAACACACGAAAACCGCCCACAGGGCAAAGCCCCGTGGGCGGTTCCGAACGTACGACTATAAAGCCTCGTTCCTTTATCCCTTTGCGCTACTCACGGGTCGCATACGTGACGTTCGCGCGGGACCCTTCGTAAGCAGGCAGCTCAAACAGATGGTAGTGCAGGTCCAAGCACCTCTTGACCTCCACGCAGTATGCCGATTCGGGATCGGCATCGTCGCCGAAGGCGAGCGCATGCGTCGGGCAGTCCATGACGCAGTACTGCGGCTTCCCCTCGCCGAGGCGCTCGGCACAGAACGTGCAGCTCTTCTGGTAGATGGGCTGCCAGCTCATGCGCAGATTCGGATACGTTCCCTGCGGGCGGTCGATACCCGCACCGCTGCCGTTCGTGCGAACGGTCACGCGATACTCATCATCCTCCAGGCAGTTGCCCACTTTGCAGGCCATGGAGCAGGTCCAGCAGCCGATGCAGCGCTGGAGATCGACCAGCATTTTCTTAGCCATATCACATCCCCCTTACGCTTCTTCGTACTTGCGGATATTGCAGATGGAATCCCAGTAGCAGTCCGTGCCGCCGATTTCGGTAGCCATGAACTCTATCCAGGAGTTCCCGATATGCCCGCTGGACACCCAGTCGTTCCACCACTTGTCCTCGACTGCAGTCTGCGAATCGAGGTTCGGGCACTGATGCACCATCTCGGCATAGGTGCCCTCCTCGAAGTGACGCGCGCGCCATCCGAACCATACGTGGATGGTACCCGCCGGTACGCATTCGTCGATCTCGAGACGTGTGACCACATGGCCGCGGCTGTTATATACCTCAACCTTGTCACCGAACTTCAGACCGAGCTCGCGTGCATCCTTCGGATTTATGCGCGTGGAGGGCGTGCCACCCGACAGTTCCACGGTAACGGGATCGTCGGTGAAGCTCGACTGCATGAAGAAGCGCTGACGTCCGGTGAACAACTGGAAGGGATATGCAGGATCCTTGCCCAGATAATTCGGCTCGATCGGCTTCGGAATCTGCAAATCGAATTCCTTCAGGCGCTCGGCATAGATCTCAAAGCGGCCGGTCTCGTTCGGGAAGACTTCGTTGGGATTCATCCAGGGGTTCCACGGAATCGGTGGAGCGGCCGCCCGGATCATCTTCTCTTCCTTCAGGCGCGCATAGGTAACCTTCGGCTGGATGCCCGCAACCAGCGGATAGTCGGTAGCAAGACGCACGTCGATCCATTCGCCGATGCTCTTGTCGAAGTACTGGCCGAGGCCCACGCGCTTGGCAAGCTCGGACCAATACCAGACGGGCTCGCGTGGATCACATCCCTCGGGCGGCTCGATGGCCGGCTCCTGAAGGACCAGGTGGTTATAGCACGCACCCGTAATCAGATCCTCGCGCTCGAACGGCATGCAGTCGGGCAGCACATAGTCG
>CAYOBD010000119.1:0-7042 GCA_964402005.1 uncultured Eggerthellaceae bacterium | reverse complement strand
CGCGCTGGCTGTGTGCCAGCAATCAGCGGTGCCGAAGCGCATGGGTGGACTGAACTCTACATCGACGGAGATGTCTACGTATGCGATGTATGCTTCGGCCGCGGAATACCCGAGCACGATTGGTACATGCTCACCTACGATACAGCCCACGTGGAATACATCTACTGATTGCAGCCGACGCGTGTCGAGGTGTCGCTCCCCCGTCGTGCGCTGGATTGCTGGCCAGTCTGTTTTGCATCTTATGCACAGTCGGTGTGATATAACTGTTTACTAGGAATTGCGAAGATGCAAGGAGGGTGCGAGAAATCATGCTCGCGGGTAGTAGGAAATCTTTCGGGATTATATCCGTAACGATACTTGCACTTGTTGCATTGGCGCTAGTCGCTGCGTTACCGGCGCGGGCGCAGGCCGCGCAGGGCGGCACGCAGCTCACCACGGCGGCGGCCCCGGCGGGAGCCGTGGAGCCGGGCGACTACTGGATCCAGTCGGGCCTGTCCGGGACGTTCATGCTCGACGTGCGCGGCAACTCGCGCGCCAGCGGCGCCAACGTCCAGATATGGGTCTCCAACAAGACCGGCGCCCAGAAGTGGCGCATAGCCGCCGCGGGCGGCGGGGCCTACACGATCCAGTGCGTCGGCACGGGCAAGTACCTCGACGCGCGCGGGGGCATCGCCTCCAACGGCAACAACGTGTGGCAGTATGCCCGCAACTCCACGGCCGCCCAGCGCTGGTACATCGAGGCCGACGGCTCCGGCTGGGTCATCCGGTCGGCGATAAACAGGAACTACGTCGTGGACGTGCGCGGTGCGGGCAGGGAGAGCGGCACGAACGTCTGGCTCTACCGCGCCAACTCCACGGCCGCCCAGCGCTGGTACCTGTGGAAGGCCTCGCCGCGCGTCGCATCCGAGCGCACGGTCGCCGACGGCGTCTACGAGCTGCGCCTGGGCTCCGCCCCCGGCTACGCCCTCGACGTGGCGGGCGCCTCGACGGCCAACTTTGCCGACGTCTGGCTCTACCGGGCCAACTCGACGTTTGCCCAGCGCTGGTACGTGCGCTGGGAGCCCGACGGCTACTACTCGCTGCGCTGCATGGCCTCGGGCAAGATGCTCGACGTGGCCGGCGCCGGCGTCGCCTCGGGCACGGACGTCTGGCAGTACGCATCCAACTCCACCGACGCCCAGCGGTGGGCCATCTCCGCATCCTCGGGCGGCTCCTACGTCCTCACCTGCAAGGCCAACGGCCTGGCCCTTGACGCCGCCGGCGCCAAGGGCGCCAACGGCACCAACGTGCGCGCGTTCCTGCGGACCGGCGGGGCGGCGCAGCGCTGGCAGATGAAGCAGGTCAAGCTGCTCGATGCGGGCGTCTACAGCGCCTACTCCCTGCTGGGCGGCGATCAGGCCGTCGACATCCCGGGCGCCTCCAAGTCCGCCGGGGCGCAGGCCCAGACGTACGCCTACAACGGCACCATGGCCCAGCGGCTGGTGCTGGCCGAGGTCGCCAAGGACACCTTCACCATGCGCGTCGTCTGCTCCGGCCTGTACCTGGCCGATTCGTCGGGCAGGGTCGTGCAGCAGACGGGCACGGCCGCCGCCGCCCGGTGGCGCGCGTCCTACGACGGCGGGGGCATCGCGTTCACCAACGTCGCGACGGGCAGGCGCCTGGCCGTCTCCGGCGGCAGGGCGGCCAGCGGCTCCAAGCTGGTCACCGCGAAGGCTGCGTCGACGAACGCCCAGCGCTTCCGCATGGCGGCGACGCAGCTCGTGCCCAACGGGTACTTCGAGGTGCGCAGCGCGGCGTCGGCCGGGAGGGCCCTCGACGTGGCGGGCGGCTCCTCCTCCAACGGGGCCAACGTGCAGCTGTACAACGTGAACTCCACGGCGGCCCAGGCGTGGTACGTCCAGCACGTCGGCGGCGGGTGGTACAGGCTGTCCAACGACGGCTCGGGCAAGGCGCTCGAGGCGTCGGGCTCCAACGTCCGGCAGAACGCCTACTCGGGCGCGGCCGCCCAGCTGTGGCGCCCGGAGCTGCAGGACGGCGGCGCCTTCGTGCTCGCGAACAAGGCGACGGGCGGCGTGCTTTCGGCCGCGGGGTCCGCAAACGGCTCGAACGTCGGGCAGGCGGCGCGCTCCGGCGCGGCCTCCCAGCGCTGGCAGCTGGCGCCGACCTCGTCGCGCGCCCTGTCGGGCAACGCGGAGCTCGACTCCTACATCCGCTCCATCGCCAAGCAGAACGGTTACAACTTGAAGAAATGCTTCAATTGGGTGACATCCAACATCCGCTGGACCAACTCCGTTGCAGGCGAAGTTCTTTCTAACGGAATCGTCAGCAATCAGAAGACGATCAATTATGCGCTCTATGCGTTCCGCAACCATCGGGGAGACTGCTACTACTATGCGTCGGCCTTCAAGTGGCTTGCAATTGCATGCGGGTATTCTGCTGAGGTTCGTGCGGGCCACGTGCCCTCGGCATCAATGGGCCTCGCGCCGCACGGTTGGACCGAGGTTTACTCCGGCGGCACAACGTACGTATGCGATCCGAATTTGGCGGTCGATATCGGCGGCGGCTACAATTGGTATATGGTCACATATGCTTCGGCGCCAGTGGAGTATTATCTGTAATCGTAAAGCGGACCGAATGTAGTGGAAAAGCGAATGCGGCAACGGAGTCTGACCCCGTTGCCGCAGTAAAGCAGACCGAGCGCAATGGAAGAGCGGACGCGGTAGCAAGGGTTCAGTCCCAGCTGCCGCATCGAACCCAGTAGGAGAGGGGACGGAACAGTGATCAAGCGGGTTTTGGTGGTATCGGTGGCATTGGCGGGATGTTTGGCTTTGGCTGCAGGCTGCGGCTCATCCGACCAGAAGAGCGAAACGTCGGGCAATATGCAGGCTCCGGCTCAGACATCTGCTACAACATCGGCTGCGCCGGCAGCTGCGACTATCGCGTACGGGGTCGAGGATACCGATGGCGCTGCAATCGCAATCGCCAACAAGACGGGCCAAGACATCACGGCTATAGTGGTGGAAGCTACGGGTGACGCCGAATATCTGCCCAGCCTCATTCCCGAAGGCGAGGTTATGCTGAGCGGTTCGACTGCGCTGGCCTATCTTCCCAAGATCGAGGCGGCGGTTTCCGAGGATTCCAATATCCAGACCAAGGCAGTCGCCGACATACGCATTACCGCAACTGATGGCACGGAATACGAGCTTCATCAGATCGACGTATACGACGTTGCCGATGCGGCTCTGCGCATCTCCGATGGTGTCGCATATCTCGAATACACGAGCGTTGCCACGGGTGAAGTTATCTCCACGTTGGAAGCCGAGCTCGCATGGTTGGAGGCCATGGCCGCCGAACAAGCTGCCTCCGATGAGCAGGCTGCTGCCCAGGAAGCAGCAGAGGAGTACTACGAGGAGGAGTACTACTACTACGAAGAGCCCACGTATTACGAAGAGCCCACATATTATGAAGAGCCCACGTACTACGAGGAGCCGGCTGCCACGGGCGGCGAGGATCAGTGTGTGCCTGACCCCATCCTCCGCTAGAGGGCTTTCGGCGCACCTATGAGCTCGTTTGTCGAAGCGGTTGACGGCTTTGGGCGGACCCGTCCGGATAAGGATGCGTTCTTCAACAGCGCTGGACAGCATCTGACTTACGGCCAGCTGTCCCGCTGGTCCGATGCTCTCGCATGCCATCTGGCCGATATCGGCGGGTCTATAACGCAGCCGATCGGTGTGTATGGGCATAAATCGCCGCTGATGATCGTCGCTTTCTTAGCGTGCGTGAAAAGCGGCCATCCTTACGTTCCGTTGGATTCTTCTCTGCCGGCAGAGCGTATCATATCCATATTGGGCCAACTCGACCGTCCATTGCTGCTGTGCGCACAGGAAACGCTGCCATCCGAGGTGAATGCATTGATTCGCGAACAGCTCGATTTGGATGCCGATCTGCTTGAGGGGTTTGCGCAGAATCAGCTGTCTGCCGACAGAGTCGGTCGATGCGTCTCGGGCGACGATACGTTCTACATCATATTCACGTCGGGCAGCACCGGCGTCCCCAAAGGCGTGGAGGTGACCGCTGCGGATGTCGATGCCTTCTTGGAATGGGTGGCCTCTGCATTCGCTCCGGGTGAACCCCAGGTGTTTTTCGACCGTGCCCCACTCTCGTTCGATTTGAGCGTCACCGATCTGATTCGCGGTTTGGGGTCGGGCGATACGCTGTTTGCGCTTGAACGGGAGGCGGAGTCCAGCCTGAAGACCGCCTTCGAGGCGCTTTCGGCAAGCGGCACCACATTCTGGGTATCGACGCCTTCATTTGCGGATATGTGCTTGGCCGATCCCTCGTTCGGGCGCGGACTTATGCCCGATGTGAAAACTTTCTTCTTCGTAGGCGAGACGTTGCGCAACGAAACGGCGTCTCAGCTGCTCGAGCGCTTCCCGGGCTGTACGGTTGTGAACGGTTACGGTCCGACTGAATCCACTGTGCTGGTTACGGCGACAAGCATCACTGCCGAGATTGCCGAGCGGGACGAGCCGCTTCCGGTCGGCATGCCAAAGCCAGGCGTGCAGCTGCACGTGCTCGATCCCGATACGCTCGAGCCCGTGCCCGCCGGCGTTGCCGGCGAGCTGTTCATTGTCGGCGACACCGTGGCCAAAGGGTATTTCAACATGCCCGAGGCGACCCGTGCTGCATTCCAGTCGTATCCGTATGCGGTGCCTGCGGGTGCGCGCAGCTATCGCACCGGCGACAAATGCTTCGTGGACGAGACGGGCATGCTGCATTTTTGCGGGCGTCTCGACTTCCAGGTCAAGCTGCATGGCTATCGCATCGAGCTTGGCGACATCGAGTCCAACCTGTGCCTGCTTCCCGAAGTGCGACAGACGTGCGTCCTCCCTGTGGAAAAGAACGGGGTGATCTCCTACCTGCGCGCATTCGTGCAGCTTGAAGAAGGTGTCGAGAGGTCGCACCAGACAACGCGCGCTTTGAAGGCGGCGCTTTCTGAGCGCCTGCCCGAATACATGGTTCCACGCACATTCGCCTACGTCGATGCGTTCCCGATGAATGCGAATGGCAAGATAGACCGCGCGGAGCTGGTCCGCCGGGCGGATAACGGCTAGGCCTCCCATGTCGTTCTATGCCGATCCCGCATTCTTCATCCTGGCGGCCGTCGCCGTGATCCCGGCGATTGTGCTCGGCATACGGGAAAAGCCCCTATTCGGATATGCGCTCGGCGTGTCAGTGGTGTTCCTGGTGCTGCTGTTCATGTACGACGTGATGCAAGGGGCCGCCTTCGTATTCTTTCTCGTGTTAGCTTGTTCGCTGAGCCAGTGGGTGCAGCGTCAGTTCGCGATGGGGAAGCCGCATGCTATGACGCTTTATCGCGTTGCGCTGGTTGCTACGATCGCGCCGCTTGTCATCTACAAGGTGTCGGCGGTTTTCGACGGCAATCTTTTGGGGTTTTTAGGCATCTCGTACATCACGTTCAAAGCGGTTCAGGTGCTGATCGAGATGCGTGACGGTTTGATTAAGGATATGCGTATCGTCGATTACCTGGCGTTTCTTGTGTTCTTCACACCGTTCACATCGGGGCCCATCATGCGTTCGCGTCCGTTTGTCGAACGCGCCCATGAGCGCCTTGCCCGAAGCGATTATCTGTCAGGTTTGGCGCGCGGCGGTGTGATGTTCCTGCTCGGCGCCTTCTACAAGTTCGTGCTGGCAGCGATTTGCGGGTGGGCGCAGTGGTTTGCACCCGAATACATCGGCAGTGCGAGTGCGCTTGCCGCCTGCGGCAGCGAGCTTGCCATCGCGCTGTTCTATGGGTTGTACCTGTTCTTCGATTTTGCAGGCTACAGTTTGATGGCGATTGGGCTGGGTGCTGCGTTCGGTGTAGAGGTGCCGCAGAATTTCCGGGCGCCGTTCCGTTCGATCGACATCAAGGATTTCTGGAATCGCTGGCATATCACGCTTTCATATTGGCTGCGTGATTTCGTTTTCATGCGTTTCTCGCGCGCATGCGTGAAGCGCAAGGCGTTCAAATCGCGCCTGACGACCGCGTGTACGGGATATATCCTGAATATGGCCATCATGGGCGTATGGCATGGCATCACGCCCGATTACATCTTGTACGGCGTCTACCATGGTGTGTTGCTCGCGATATGCGAGGCATACCAGAAGAAATCGCGATTCTATAAAGTGCATAAGAATAGTCGCGGGTACCAGGTATTTTCGTGGGCGATTACAATGATTGCCGTATTCTTCGGATTCGCCCTGTTCAGTGGGCAGATAAGCCACATAGTGCTAGGAGGATAGATGGATAACGTGCAAGAGGAGCGCCTGATTGCGCTCATAGAGGACATCTGCGGGGATTCGATTGTGCGCGATGAGCGCGACATGGATCTGTTCGACGAGGGGCTGTTCGACTCGATGGCCGCTATCGAGCTGCTCGTTGCCATCGAAGAGGAATTCGGCGTGTTGATCGCGCCGACCGAGGTCGAGCGCGAGGATATGAATACGGTGAATCTGATCATCGCGCGCGTGGCCGAAAGGATGTAAGCCCTGAAGACCGGGTTGACAGCGAAAGCGCTCGGAGCTGCCGCGGCGGTATTCGCCTGCGTGGTGGTTTGCGTCTGCATGCTCCTGCCGGGGCAGGCCTCGTACGTGCAGGAGGGGATCAACTACGGCTATGTGTACTCGGGGGCGAAATCGCAGAGCATCGATTTCACGATAGCGTCTATGGAGCCTGGTGACATGATGCTGTTCGGTTCCTCCGAGCTGTCCACGCCTGCGGATCTGGTACCTGAAATACCTGCCGTTGTGTTCGGGCGCAACCCCTATGGGGTGGAGCTCTCGTGCATCGGTGAGGCTTACGACCAAAGCCTGTGGCATGCTCTGGCTGCGGGGGCGTATGCGCCGCGTCTTGAGAACAAGCAGGTGGCGATCATCGTCTCGCCCAGCTGGTTTGTCGACGGTGGCTTGGATGATTCGCTGTTCCAACTAACAAATCATCATTTACCGTTAATCCACGTTCAACTAATATGACTGTTGA
>CAYOBD010000118.1:0-7054 GCA_964402005.1 uncultured Eggerthellaceae bacterium | reverse complement strand
CCCCCGCCCTCGTGTCCATCGCCCGCGCGCAGCGCCGGATGAGGGAAGCGGCGTAAAGGGAGGGAAGGCGCATCGCGAATTTACACACCGATATGGACTTGACTATCCGATGTGAAGGCAAACGTAAAAGCCCAGGTCATTTTTTCTCTACCTATATTGTAGGCAGTCCGAAATTGCAATTCTCATCAATACAACAAGCTTTGATTTCGCCAGATTCCGTATTTCGGACTCTTTCCCCTATTCGCACCGAGCACTAAAGCCCCTACGCGCGACCCGATTAGCCTAACCCCTTGAACTCGCGGAAGGCCAAAGCGTTGCCGAAAAGGGCACACGGCTTGGTTACCCTAGCCCTTTGAATTCGCGGGTGCCCAGCGCATCATCGAATAGGAAGCGAAGCTTCATGTACTGGTCAGCGTAGTCCCAAGCGATGCGCCAGTTGTACAGCAGCTCCAGGTAGTGGAATACGGGCAGGTCGCGCTGCGATGTCGAAAGCAGGAACGTGCAGCTCACACAGGCTGTCACCAGCGCACCGGCACCAGCGGCAAGCGCTTCATCGGCGTTCATGCGCGTGCATTTCTGCGCACCTTTCATGTTGCCGGCCGCGCGCGGACGCGAACCGCAGCAGATGGATTTCGAACGGTTGTGCTCAGGGTCAACGACCATGCCTTCGGGCATGATGGCGCGCAGCGCCTCGGCGAACTCGCCGGTCTTGTGGTCGGGACAGGAATCCTTCGCACAGAAAATTGCAGGGCCGTCTGCGCCGACGCGCTCATCAGCACGGATCATCTCCTCAGCAACGCCGGCATCCACGCGGTAACCCATTTCGACGAGTTCGGCAGGCAACGCCACCACCTGCACATCGGCTGTGGCGGGATCGGCCTCAAGCAGCGGACGCAAGGCGCCCACGCAGTTGGGGCAGGCCGCCACGATGCGCTTCACGCCCGCCGCGACGATGTGCTCGCGCAGCTGCTGCTCAAAAGCGGCACGCATATCGCCGGTCGGATCTTCGTATTGGAGAATCTTGCCACAGCACAAAAGCGAGATGCCGCCGACGCGCCCTGCGTCATGCAATAGGTCGTAGACAGCTTTCACCAGCGGCAGGCCATAGTTCAGAAACGAGCAGCCTGGAAAGAACAACGATTCGCAAGCGGCATCCGCCGCGCGCTCGTCGGCTTCGGCGACGAGCTGCTCGCCATCTTGGGCATCAGCTGCAACCCGTTCGCCGTTATCAGCGGCAACCCGCTCGTCGGCATCGGAAATCCCATGCGCAACGCGCGTCGCGCGCAAATCGGGATATGTGCACGTCACCGTGCTGTTCGCTAACACATCCTCGAATACATACTCGTCCACGGGGCCTCCTTCTCCGCCCTATTCGCAAGCGCTTAGCCAAGCCGGAATCCTCGGAAGAATCCGGCCCATTCATTTGCCGCAACCCTAGTATACTTGCTCCAAACGAAGGTGCTGCGAAACGAAGGCGAATACTCGATGGATACCGTCATCTGCGCCGTTGCTGGCCTATCATCGCGCATGGGGCAATACAAGCCGCTTCTGCCCTTGGGCGAATCGACCATTATCCGCACGCTCATCGAGCGCTATCGGTCGTGCGGAATCGAACAGGTCATCCTCGTGACGGGCCACAACGCCGAGCTTCTGGAAAAACACGTAGCCGACCTGGGCGTCCGCTGCTATCGAAATGACCGCTACGCCACAAGCGACATGCTCGAATCGGTGAAGATCGGCCTGCGCGCCTATCTGGAGGAGGGCGAATCGCCGTGCGAAGACGATCGGATTCTGCTCACCCCCGGCGACATCCCGCTTGTCCGCGCGAGCACCGTCGCGAGGGTGCTGGAAGCTGAAGCCGAAACCTGTGCACCGACCATGGATGGCATGAGGGGTCACCCCCTGCGCCTATCGCGGCGTGCCGTGGAGCAAATCCTTCCGTACGAAGGAGACGGCGGACTGAAGGGTGCGCTTGTCGCACTCGGCATCGATGTCGAGCCGATTCCAGTCGACGACCCCGGCATTCTCGTCGACGCCGACACCCCGCAGGATTACGAACGATTGCAGGCGCTGTTCCGCGAGCTCTACGAGCAGAAGTGATTTTCGACACGTGGACTGCCAACGCGCGAACCGCCGATGAGCGGGCCAACAACTGCAACCGTACAGCCGCGAACCTCCTATCAGCAAACCAGCAGCACATGAACCGATAGTGCGCAAACCGTCGGCGCGCGGCCCGCGGTAGCAATTGTTCGCCACCACGCGGCGCATCCGGTTTTGCCTATGCGGCGCATTCGGTTTTACCTATGCGAAGCGTTCGGTTTTGCGCCACTATGCGAAGCGTTCGATTCGATACTATAATCGGAAGCGAGTGATAAAGCGGTTGCGCCAGCCAACAGGCTGGGACAACGAATAATGAGGGGGCATCATGGATACCGTGTTCGCACGCGCTGCTCAAGAGTTAGAAAAATCGCATGACATCATGCTTGTGACCGTTGTGGGCAGCGCCGGTTCAGCGCCGCGAAAAGCAGGTTCTTGCATGATCGTGGGCGCCGAAGGCAGGTTGGTCGGCACCATCGGCGGCGGCAACATCGAATACCAATCGGAAATCAAAGCCCGTGAGCTGCTCGAGCAAAAAGCCACGCTCTTGTACCCATTCGTCCTCAACGAGACTGCCACAGATGGCCTCGGGATGATGTGCGGCGGCACAGCCGATGTATGGTTCCAATACATCTCGGCCGAAAGCGCTACGTGGCGCGCAACCATACAGGCAACCACCCAGGCTCTTGCGAGCAACAAGGGCGGCTGGCTGGTCTTGAGCCTTTCCGGCGCAGAACCCTGCCTGCTGTCAGCGCAAAAAGAGCTGCTTGCCGGCACCCTGCCCGCCGATGCAGATGCGCTCTGCGCAAGCACCTGCGTACGAACCGACGAATTCTTCTCCTTTCCGCTTCCGACAAAGGAGCGCGCAATCATCTTCGGCGGCGGACATATCTCCCAGGCCCTCGTGCCCGTCTTGGCAAGCGTGGATTTTTACCCCGTCGTATTCGACAATCGCCCCGAGTACACCGACCCCGCGCTCTTCCCCTGCGCAGGCGCCACCATCCTGGGCGATTACCTGGCAATATCCGACTCCCTCGAGCTTGAGCCGAGCGACTTCGCAATCATCGTGACGCAGAGCCATGCGTTCGATTACGAAGTCCAAGAGCAGCTACTGCACCACGAGCTCGCCTATATCGGCGCCATCGGCTCATCGCGCAAAACGCGCACGATCCGGGAGAAACTGCGCGAGGCAGGCATCTCCGAGGAGAAGATCATGGCGGTGCATATGCCCGTCGGTACAGAAATCGGCGCCGTCACACCTGCGGAAATCGCCATAAGCATCGTCGGCGAGATGATTGCCGAACGCGCTAAGCAACGAGCCGCCCAGTAAGCGAATCAAAAGCCAGAAGAACCTGTCTCATTCCAAGCGGCCTGGACGCGATGTCCCGCCTTGGGACAAGCGACCTGGATGCGGCATCCTGCCCCATCCCAAGCGACCTCGATGCGAGACCAACCTTGGGACAAACGGCCTGGCACGGCACCCAACCCCACAAACAGAAGGGAGCCTCGAACGAGGCTCCCTTCGAATCGCATCTTTATGCAGCGTACGGCTACTTGGTAATCGTCGCACCCGTCTCCCACGTGGGGTTCTGGAAGATGCGCTTGTCATCGGTCTGGATGCGCTTGTAGTACAGGTTCTCACCTGGCAGCGGCTGGCGGTCGTCGGAATTGACGCACAGCATACGCAGGATGCAGCCGCCGATCAGCACGAGCACGCATGCAGCGGTCGTTGCCAGCGGGCTCCCCGACAGGTTCAGCACGAACGGGATGATCAGACCGCACAGGATCAATCCACCCCAGAACCAAGGCGCATACTCGCCCTTGACCCAGCGCAGTGCAGCGCGCTTGGCCGTACGGTTGCCAGCGCCCAGGAACGACAGCACCATGATCATGACGATGATGAGCTCGGCAATGCCAAGAATCATATCGACCAGATGCAGCAGCTCATGGATGGCTTCGCCCGCAAGCAGCGAGTAGAACATGAAGTCCGGGTCGGTCGGACCGATCCACAGCGGCCAGAAGCACAGGGACAGCATGATGGCCGCGCAACCGGTCGACAGCGCGGAAACCGTGAACAGAACGGGCAGCGCAGGCGTCGCCCAGAACGAATGGGCCTTCAGCGTGGAGAGCATAACGCCCGTGTAGATCATGATGCCCAGGCCGGCGATGCCAGCAGCACCCAGCCAGATGGGCGCAGCGCCCAACAGCAAATCGCCGATGAAGCGGATCCAGCCCCACGGCAGGTAGGCCACAATCCAGAAGAGCGCGCCGAAAGCACCGATGGTCAGCAGCACGGCGCCCCACTTGATGATGGACGTCTTCGTCACATACGCACGGTAGAACACCGGCGGCTGCCCCAGGTCGATGACCAGGAACACCAGGCCGACTGCGATGCAGACCAATGCCACGATGACCGAGCAGAGAATCGCTGCGGAAAGATCGGCGCCGGCGAATACGAAAGCGGACAGAATCCAATCGATGAACAGGATGCCGCCGCCCAGGCCGCCCAAGAACAGGTACAGCCAGATGGGAGGCTCCCAATAATGATGCTTGTAGTAGATCTTGCTATCGTCAACCATTTACCTTCGACCTCCCAAGTCCGGGATGTAATAGATCTGGGGCTCGGTGCCGAGTTCCTCCAACAGGCGGAACGTCTCAGTCGAACCAATGAGCTTGGAGACCTCGGAGTTCGGATCGTCCAGGTCGCCGAAGATGCGCGCCTTCTGATGGCACGTCTGCACGCAATACGGATCCTTGCCCGGCTCGTCGCGGCGACGGTCGCGGCAGAACGTGCACTTGCGCACATACTGATCGAAGCGCTTGACATACGGACTCGTGGACGTGTCGCGCATGCCATAGGGACAGGCGTTCACGCACACCTTGCAGCCCATGCACTTCTTGTAATCGACCCATACGGTGCCGTCCTCGTCCTGCTGAGAAGCGCCGGTCGGGCAGCACGGCACGCACTCGGGATTCTCGCAGTGCATGCACAGCGTGGGCAGATAGTTGCGGTGAACGTTAGGCCAAGTGCCCGTGGTCCCCTCGCACAGAACCGGGTTATAGATGATATCCATCGGCAGGTCGTTCCATGTGCGGCATGCCACCGTGCAGGACTGGCAGCCGATGCAGCGACGCTGGTCGATGACCATGCACATGCGGGCCATTACCGATCACCCCCTTCCGAAGCGGACGCTTCATCTGCGGCAGGGCCGTTCTCGAAGCGCGCGATGATGTCGCTTATCGGGTCGGAATAAACCCGCCCGCTCGTTCCCAGCTCGGGATACTCGACGGCAGCAGGATCCTCGACGAGCTCGCCATGGACCCACGTGCCCGTCGTGCCGATCGCCGGACCTTCATCGGCAGTAACAGCGGCAGCCTCTTCGACGGCTGCCTGCGCAGTCTCGACGGCCTCTTCGACGGCGCCCTGCGCAACCTCGACAGCCTCTTCGACCTCGCTCGTAGCCTCGGGGGCGTACGGCGTGCCATCCAGGTTGTACCAGTTGCCATCGGCATCGTAGAGCATCGCGTAAGTCGGGTCATAATACAGGCCCGTGGCCTCCTGATAGGCGAAGCTGCCATCCTCGGAGAGCACGATGCCCTCGGGCAGCTCAACGTCTGCGGCCGCAGCGGCCTCGGCCCCGCATGCGGAGCCGTCCAGGTTGTACCAGTTGCCGGCGTTGTCGTAAAGCAAGCCGCTGTTGAAATCGTAGTAGTAACCCGTGGCGTCCTGATAGGCGTAGTTGCCGTCCGCAACGTACGTGATGCCGGCCGGCAGGCTCGCGATCAGCTCTTCTTGAGCCTTCTGCGCCTGATAAGCGGCCAGCATGTCAGGATCGATCGTACCGTCCTCGAGCAGCGGGAGCTTCGTCTCCAGATCGAAGCGGCCGCCCGTCTCGGGATCGTACAGATTGTTCTGCTCGCCGTCGTACATGTAGCCGGTCTCGAGATCGTAGTAGTAGCCGTCGTTGTCGTACAGCCAACCACTCTCCAGATCGTAGTAGCGACCCGTCGAGATCTGATAGGCGTAGCCGCCATCATGCACGTACGTGATGCCGTCGGGCACCTCGACGTACGGGATGGGCTCGTAGGCCAGCTTCTGATCGGAGGGCATCACGGTCACGCCGGGCTCGCTGGACGAGCCGGGAATCGACCAAGTGGTGTCCTGACGCAGCGTCATGTCGGCCGCCGTGCACTTGTACACCTTGCACAGCAGGCCGCGGTTGGCCCAGCTGCCGCCAATAGGATCGCAGTGCTCATCGTCGACCGAGGTCAGAACGTTGGTGCAGGACTCCAGGCAACCGAACGGCGCTTCGGGGTCGTCCACGCCACGCTCGGGGAACCACCAACCGCGCGGTACCCAGACCACGCGCGGGTCGACCATGGCCTGCACGTCCGCACGCTGGCGGATGCGCCCGCGCCGCGTCTCGATCCAGCACCAGTCGCCTTCCTCGATGCCCAGCTTCTCGGCCAGCTCGGGGTTGATCGTGAAATACGGGTCGGGATAGATGTAGCGGATCGTCGGCATCTGGAAATGCTCGGAGTGGTGGAACGGCATGAAACCGCCGCCCGTCGTGAGCACGATCGGGTACTCCTCGGCAAGCTCCGGGTCGTCGATCTCGTTCTCGGCGCAGCCGATGTAGGTGGGCAGCGCCGGATAGCCGAGCTTGCCCAAGATGGACGACTTGAGCTCGACCTTGCGCGACGGCGTGCAGAAGCCCTTGTCGCCGTACTTGTAGAAGCGCTGCGGCGGGAAGTACATGCGGTAGGTTTCCACGAACTCGTCGTAGCTATCGACCGGGTAGCCAAGCGGCTTGATGATGTCGAAGTAGGCATCCTCGAGCGTTTCCCAAGGCCAGTTGGCAGGATCGACGCCACCAGCGATCGACAGTTCCTTCCAGAAGGTGGCCTCGTCGTCGCCCTTGGCCCGCTCCTGGGCCTGCTGGAGGAAACGGCTGCG
>CAYOBD010000117.1:0-7069 GCA_964402005.1 uncultured Eggerthellaceae bacterium | reverse complement strand
GCTGATAATATCGCTGCACTCGGCGCCCTCGAAGGCGTGACCGCGGGTGAGGCAGAAATCTGCGAAGCGCTGGATTGGCATGAGTCCGACCGCATTGCCAAGGAGCGCGGCGGCGAAGGCGCGCTGCGCGTGGCCGAGGCCGTGCACAAGATGAAGGGCCGCTTCATCAAGCACGATATCAACTTCCTGGGTCATCGCAAGATCTTCCTCATCGTATCCGGCGTGCTGATTGTGGCTTCTGTCTGCACGTTCGCATTCAAGGGGATCACGCCGGGCATCGAGTTTGTCGGCGGTACGTCCATCACGTTCCACGATACGGGCGATGTGACCACTGACGAGCTGCGTGCAGCCTTCGAGGCCGCGGGCGATTCCGACGTGCGCATTCAAACGACTACGGATGCGAGCGGCCAGAGCGGCTTCATCGTACGTTCGAGCACGACGGACGCTGAAGCGGCATCGACGGCAGCAAACCAGGTCGCGTCCGAGCTTGGCTTGACGACATCCGATTTCGAGGTGACCACTATCGGTCCCGACTGGGGTTCTAGTGTCATCCAGAAATCGCTGTTCGCGTTCATCCTGTCGCTGGTGCTGATCATCATCTACATCGCTATCCGCTTCCGCGACTACAAGATGGGCATCATCGCCGTTGTCACGCTGCTACATGACCTGATCATCGTCATCGGCGTGTATGCGCTCGTCGGCCGCGAGCTTACGCCGAATGCGGTTGCGGCATTGCTCACGATTCTGGGCTACTCGTTATATGACACCGTGGTCGTGTTCCATCGCATCAACGACAACATGAAGGACCTCAACATCAAGTGTACCTTCATGACGATGGCAAACCATTCGGTCAACCAGGTGTTCACGCGCTCCATCAACACGACGATCACGTCGTTGCTGCCGGTCATCTGCATGCTCATCCTGGGCGGCGAGACGCTGCAGGACTTCGCGTTCGCTATGGTCATCGGCCTGATCGTGGGCTGCTACTCGTCCATCGGCATTGCCTCTCCGCTGTATTCGATGTGGAAGACGCGCGAGCAGCGCTTCGCGAAGATCAAGGCGAAGTACGGCGATACGATCGGCCGCTTCGAGTTCGATCGCGGCGGCACGAACACCGTGGGCGTGCTGGGCAAGTCCAAGTCCGCTCGCATCAAGACCGCGCGCGTGCAGAAGGCCAATGCGCAAGCTGCCATGGATGCGCATGCGGCAGAAGCGCTGCCTGAGTCGCCTACACCTGCAACGGCCGACGCTGAAGCGATCGAAGCCGTTGCTGATGCGGCAGTTGAGCAGGCGCAAGCCGAGGTCGGTGCCGGTTCCGCGTCCGACCCGAAGGTGTACCAGCAGGTTGTTCGCAACCCGAACAAATCGAAGCGCAAGAAGAAGCGCTAGGGTTTGAGAAGCCGCGCGGGACGCCCCTGAGGGGAATCCCACGCGAATCGAGGATGCTCCACGGATTGTTCCGTGGAGCATTCCCTTCGGAGCGGTTTGCCGTTCCAGATAAGTGTTACGCCCGTTGCGTTGAAAGGGGAGGCCATGCGCGAGGGAAGCGCTCCGAATTTCTGCCCGCCGACCGAAGAGGGCATCATCGTCGAGCTTGAGGACGAGAACGGCGATGTGAACGAATTCGAATTTTTGGGGCTTGTAATCCACAAGGAGCGCCGCTACGGCTTCTTCTTCCCGATTTCCGAGGATGAGCCGGCGCTTTCGTCGGGCGAGGTCGTGCTGCTCGAGGTAACGGCCCTTGACGATGAGGGCCAGCCCGCCGAGCTCGAGCTCGTGGTGGACGAGGCAATCGCCGATGAGGCCTACGAGGCGTTTAAGGAAGCCGCCAAGGACCTGTACGACTTCGCATAGGGTTTAATCGCATTCCCGCTTCAGCTTGAAGTACACGTCATCGCCGAAACAGAGGCGCGCGTACTTGCACCATTGCAGGCAGCTTTGGACGTCGTTGTGCACGATGAACCCGCAGTTATCGCACTCCACCTCGGAATCGATGGAGAATACCTCCACCATGTTGCCGCACTCGGGGCACTGTTTGAATTCCAAAGTCGGCGTCTTGTCGCGCCCTTGGCATCCTGCCAGCTCCATTGCTCACACCTTTTCTTGTTGACTGGTGTGCAGAGAATACATCGAGTACAAACTCTTCTACGTTGCAATTGCAACAAAGTTTTCGATTGCTGAAAGATCGCGGTTGGATGCCGTTCGCTGTTTTCGTAGCTATTTATGCTTTCGTGACTGATTTGCATCTGCCGGAAGAATCGTTCGAAATATCCACTGTGCGAAACAACAGAACTTGCATGGAAATGCTGTGGAGAGCGTTTGGCAGACGGGATCCAAATGCATATCGATACAGTGGATAAAACCAGGTGAGCGGCGTAGGTCGGTGTGTGGGGGATTTGATAGCTGCTCATGGTTGCAAAAGCCTGTCAAAATGCGAAAAATCGCACGAAAACCGCGCAAAAGGCGTATCATGTCCGTGTGGGAAAAACGGCGCGAACGGCGTTGTATCGACGGTGAACGGAGGCTTTCCCGTTATGGAAGATCAGATTGGGCATCAACACGATCACGGGCAAATGCATATGCATGACCATGGTCACGGCCATGAGCACCATCACCATCATCATCATGACCACGCAGAGGGCGCCGCTCCCGACAGGAGCCAGGCGCTGCTCTCTTATATGGTGGGCCACAACAAGAGCCATGCCGAGGAAATGCGCGAAGCCGCGGCCGGCATGGAGGGGCGCGCTCAGGCGCTCGTGAATGAGGCGGCGGACATGCTCGATGCAGGCAACGCCAAACTCGAGGAAGCGCTCGCAATTCTCAAGGGCGGCCAGGAGGAATAGCATGTGCCTTTCGACGGTATTCAAGGAATGTGAAATTAAGGTCGCCTTAATTTCACATTTTGAAGGGAAATGGAAGGAATAGCATGTGCCTTTCGACGGTATTCAAGGATAAGGACGGCCAGCTGGAGGAGATTGCCAGCCAGATCAGCGAGATTCGCCTCGATGGTCCGGTCGTGCGCTGCATCGACATCATCGGCGTGGAGACCGAAGTGGAAGGCAGCATCGCAAGCATCGATCTGATCGGCAACAAGATCATCGTGAAGGCGAGCTAGATGGCCGAATACGAGTTCATACGCGAGATTTTCAACCAGTGCAGCGGTAACCAGATGCGCGATGTCGACGTCCAGGAGATCGAGGTCGACAACGTCGATGCGTTCATGGACCGCTATCGCACTGGCAAGGATTGCGAAGAGAAGCGCTACGTGCAGGAGGATGGGACCATCGTCTACGAGCTAACCGTAGACGGCCTGCGCCAGCGTTTCGGGTTTACGGAGATATAGAGGCAAGACGCACTCCGGCGGGATCGGAGTGAAGCGAAAGGGAGTTGCGAGGGATGGCGCAAACGATAGCAGTTGCCGGCAAAGGCGGCACGGGCAAGACGACGCTCACCGGTTTTCTTATCGATTACCTGGTAAAGCAAGGATGCGACTCCATCCTTGCCGTCGATGCCGATGCCAACGACAACCTCAACGAGGTCCTCGGCGTCGATGTCGAGTTCACGCTCGGTCAGATCCGCGAAGAAGTGGCCAACGCCGAGCGCGATGAAAACAGCCCCATCCCCAAGGGCATGAATAAGCAGGATTACATGGAGTTCCGCCTGAACTCGGCGTTGGCCGAGGGCGACGACTTCGATCTGCTGGTCATGGGCCGCACGCAGGGCACAGGGTGCTACTGCTATGCGAACAGCCTGCTGAAGTCACAGTTGCAGAAGATCACGAAGAACTACGAGTACATCATCGTGGACAACGAGGCCGGCATGGAGCATATAAGCCGCGGCACGTTGCCCTCCATCGACAAGATCATCTTGGTGTCGGACTGCTCGCGACGCGGCGTGCAGGCGGTGGCGCGCATCGCCGAGCTCGTTGGCGAGTTGGGGCTTGAGCCCAAGATGATGAAGCTGATCATCAACCGCGCGCCGTCGACAGAACTCGACCCCGCCGTGCGTGAGGAAGTGGAGAAGCACGGCCTGGATCTGCTCGGCGTGGTGCCGCACGACGATATGGTCTACGAGTACGACGCAGCCGGCAAGCCGACGAGCACATTGCCGTCGGATGCCCCGTCGCGCCGTGCATTCGAAGAATTGGTCAAGGGAATAATCTGAAGGGGAGAGGCCTTCAGATAGGTTAGCGAAGGAGGAATACGTATATGCCTTACAAGGGAACGCCCCAAACGTTCAATGCGGCCATCAATTCGGTCGTAATTGGCACGGGTGATGCGGCTGTCACTCTGGGCGGCGAGAATGTGATGCCGCTGTACAGCTTTGATGCGCCCATCCAGAACCGCCCGGCCATCGGCGTCGAGATCGAGGACACGGGTCTGCGCGACGACCTGCCCGCGCTCAAGGAGTTCTATGCCGGTGCCGAGACCACGGTCGATCAGGCCGTGCGCGCTGCTGAGCTCGAGGGCGCCGATTTCATCGTGGTGAAGCTCGTAAGCGCCGATCCGAACGGCCAGGACGCATCCGTCGAGGATTGCGTCGAGCTTGCCCGCGCGGTCGTTGCCGCCTGCCCGAAGCCGGTGGCTTTCGAAGGCTGCAAGAACATCGAGAAGGACCGCGAGCTGTTCGAGAAGATCGCCGAGGCGCTGCAGGGTGAAAACGTGCTGCTGCTTTCCGCCCGCGAGGAGAATTACAAGGCCATCGGCGCCGCTGCCGGCCTTGCTTACAACCAGAAGATCGGCGCCGAGTCGGCCGTCGACATCAACCTGGCTAAGCAGCTGAACGTGCTGATCGGCCAGCTGGGCGTGCCCTCCGAGAGCGTCGTCATGAACCTGGGTTCCGCCGCTGCCGGCTATGGCTTCGAGTACGTGGCCTCCACCATGGACCGCGTGAAGTCCGCCGCGCTTGCGCAGAACGACACTGCGCTGCAAATGCCGGTCGTGACGCCTGTGGCCAGCGAGGCCTGGGCCGTCAAAGAGGCCATCGTGTCCGAGGACGACTTCCCCGAGTGGGGCCCGGTCGAGGAACGCGGTATCCAGATGGAGATCGCGACCGCGGCGGCCTGCCTGGCAGGCGGTTCGAACGCCGTCATCCTCAAGCATCCGGAATCCGTCAAGACCGTGTCCGCGCTGATCGCGGCGCTTATGTAAGGGGGAAGTAGAAATGGCACTCAAAGGATTGGATATCTTCAAGCTTTCCCCGAAAACGAACTGCAAGGAATGCGGTTGCCCGACGTGCATGGCCTTCTGCATGAAGGTTGCCCAGGGCGCGCTTCCGATCGATAACTGCCCGCACTTCAGCCCCGAGGCTGTGGCGCAGCTGTCCGAGGCCACCGCACCTCCGATGAAGTCCATCAAGTTCGGTACCGGCGAAGCCGAGCACGAGATGGGCGGCGAGACGGTGCTGTACCGCCACGAGAAGACGTTCGTGCACGAGAATCTGTTCGCTGTTGCCGTGACGCCCGAAAACTTCGACGAGAAGTGGGCCGCTGTGAGCAAGGTGGACTACGAGCGCATCGGTGAGCGCATGTTCGTCGAAGTGCTCTGCCTCGAGTACACGGGCGACGCTGCCGCGTATGCGGAGCTGGCCGCCAAGGCCGCTGCTACCGGTCGCGCCATCATTATCGACTGCGCCGATGCAGCTGCTGCGCGCGCTGCAGCAGAGGCCTGCAAGGATGCCAAGCCCATCATCAACGGCGCTACCGCCGAGACCATGGGCGAGTTCAATGCGCTGGCTACCGAGCTGGGCTGCGTGCTGGGTGTGACGGGCGACACCATCGAGGCCATCTACGACGGCGCTGCAGCCGCCGAGGCCGCCGGCAACAAGAACCTGGTTTTGGACGTGGGCGCGGCATCGATCAAGGACGCGTTCGCCAACGCCGTGCGCATCCGCCGCGGCGCCTTGAAGGACCAGGACCGCACGTTGGGCTATCCTTCCATCGTCAACGTGGCGAAGCTCGCGCCTGGTGATATGCATATGCAAAACGCGCTCGCGTCGCTGTTCGTGTGCAAGTACGGCTCCATCATCGTGTTGGACGACATGACGTACGCCGAGGCGCTGCCGCTGTACGGCCTGCGCCAGAACATCTTCACCGACCCGCAGAAGCCGATGCGCGTGGAGCCGGGCGTGTATGCGCTCAACGGCGCCGACGAGAACTCGGTTTGCTGCACGACGGTGGACTTCGCGCTCACCTACTTCGTCGTGTCCGGCGAACTCGAGCGCTCCGGTGTGCCGGTCAACATGATCATCACGGATGCCGGCGGCTACTCGGTGCTGACCGCCTGGGCGGCAGGCAAGCTTTCTGCCAGCTCCATTGCGAAATACATCCAGGAGAACGGCCTGGAGGAGAAGCTGCACAACAAGACGCTGATCCTTCCCGGCAAGGTAGCCGTGCTCAAGGGCGAAGTCGAGCAGAAGCTGCCTGGTTGGAACATCGTGGTCGGACCGAACGAGGCAACCGACCTGGTTCGCTTCATGAAGGAGTTTGCGTAAAGGCAACGTGCGCGCCCGATGGTGCGCTGAAGGCAACGGGATGGTCCGGCAGCGCGGCTGCCGACGGAGAAACAGGAGGTAGGTATGGCGAAGTTCATTACGATCGGCGAGCGCATCCATTGCATCTCGCCCACGATCCGCAAGGCTATGGAGGAGCGGGATCCCGAGCCCATCCTCAAGCGCGCGCGTGAGCAGCTGGAAGGTGGCGCGACGTATCTGGACGTCAACATCGGTCCTGCCGAGAACGACGGCGAAGAGCTCATGAAGTGGGCCGTGCAGCTGATCCAGGCCGAGTTCGACAACGTGCCGCTGGCGCTTGATACCGCCAACCAGGCCGCCATCGAGGCTGGCATCTCCGTGTACAACCGCGCAAAGGGCAAGCCGATCGTCAACTCCGCCGACGCGGGCGACCGCATCGGCAACATCGACTTGGCTGCGGCCAACGATGCCATCGTCATCGCGCTGTGCTCGAAGGCCGGCGTTCCCGCTGACAACGACGAGCGCAACATGTTCCTCCAGGAAATGCTCGAGCGCGGCATGGAGCAGGGGATGGATCCCGAAGACATGTGGTTCGATC
>CAYOBD010000116.1:0-7111 GCA_964402005.1 uncultured Eggerthellaceae bacterium | reverse complement strand
TCTTCTGATGGGATGATTGTACGCCAGATGGCGGGACGGTGATGCTGAAGGATGAACCATGCGTCTGGTACCCGACCCCAAATGGGCCACCGCCCCCGGCCCCTGGCCCAATACGAATCAGGTGCTTGGTACCCAGTTCGTCTCGCCGTATCCTACAGATCGCGCGACATCAGGTCATCGTAGGTCTCGCGACGGGTGACCACGCGTGCGATGCCGTCGCGGACGAAGATGATGGCCGGACGCGGCTGGCCGTTGTAGGTGGAGCTCATGGTGTAGCAATACGCACCCGTGCAGAACACGCACACGATGTCGCCCAGCTCAGCTTTCTGCAAACTGCCATCTAATACCACCGCATCGCCCGATTCGCAGTGCTTGCCGCACAGGGTGACGATCTCGTTGCGCGGCTCATCGGCCTTGTTGGCAATGGTTGCTTCGTAGTCGGCGTGATACAGGGCCGTGCGGATGTTGTCGGACATGCCGCCGTCGATGGCCACGTACTTGCGGATGTTAGGCAGCGTCTTCATCACGCCCACGGTGTAGAGCGTGACGCCGGCGTTGGCTACCAAGCTGCGGCCCGGCTCAACGAGCAAGCGCGGTAGCGCCAGGTTATGCTCGATGCATGCCTCCATCACAGCCTGTGCCGTGCATTCGGCGAAATCGCGGATGCTCGAAGGCTTCTCGTCGGCAAGATAGGCGATGCCCAGACCGCCGCCCAGGTCCAGATCCTGGATGACCAGCCCGTACGTATCGCGCACGCGCGCTGTGAACTCCGCCATGACGCGCACTGCCTCTGCGAACGAATGAAGCGCGAAAACCTGCGAACCGATATGGCAGTGGAAGCCCGTGAGCTCCACATTGGGGGCTGCCAGAACATCCCCAACGCAGCGGAATGCGAAATCGTTCAGCATGGTGAAGCCGAATTTGCTGTCCTCGCAGCCCGTCTTGATATATTCATGCGTGTCGGCCTCCACGCCTGGCGTGATGCGCATGAGCACCTTCTGCGTGATGCCTAGTTCGCCTGCAATGCGCGAGATGCGCTCAAGCTCGAGGCGCGTATCCAACACGATGCGCCCCACGCCCGCCTCCATAGCTTCGCGCAGCTCGCGTTCGGTCTTGTAATTGCCATGTACGAACACGCGCTCCATGGGGAAGCCGACGGCGCGTGCGCACGCCAGCTCGCCGCCGCCCGAAACGTCTAAGAACATGCCTTCTTCCTGGGCGATGCGCAGAACCTCTTTGTTCAGGAATGCTTTGCTGGCGTATAGCACCTCCGAGATCGGGTAGCACTCGTGGAACGCCTCCCGGTACTGCTCCATGCGGTCACGCAAGTCGGCCTCGTCGAACACATACAAAGCCGTGCCCTGCTCATGGGCGAGTTCAACCATGTCAACGCCGCCGATGAACAGATGCCCGTCGCGCACTTCGGCGGTTTTGGGAAGTACGGCGCCCAACTCCATAGTGGTACGGCCATCTGCTTGTTTCATCTGGTCGGATGCGGGAAGCGACATCGTTTGTTCCTTTCGTTGATGCGGCGTGCCGTATGCGCGCCTGCCAGGGGTTTCCGACAATACTAGCAGGTGCTGTCCGTGCATATGTTGCCAATGGGGAAACTTCTGGCAAGGGAAAAGGGGAACGGAGCAAGTTAGAAGCTCGAGGAGTTTTCAGCTCATCCTGCTTTGCGTCGCTAGGCTTTCGCAGAAAAAGGAGGGCCGACAAACTCGGCCCTCCCATGGACGTTTATCGTCGCTGCGGTCTTACGCAGCTGCGGTCCGCTTTTTAGACGCCGATTCTGAACAGAGCCTTCTGCTGGTACTCGGTGCCGCCCATATAAGTGCGCACGCGCACGGACTTGCAGTAGTACATCGTGAACAGTATCAGTTCGACGACGCCGACTACGATCGAGCCGATCATGGTCCCGCCTTCGAGCCCAGAGATGGAGCTGCCGCTGAGTGCCATATTCAGCATGATCATCGTGATGATGGAGAAGGCGATGGAGACGATGAAGGCGATCTGGTAGATCCTGAGGAAGTTGTGGTTGCGCTTGAATATCATGACGAGGCATAGAACCTGAAGCGCGAAGACGATGATCGTCCCGACAAGGGAGATCGTGAGCGCGGTGGAATATCCGCCTCCCAGAAATGCGGTGACGTAGCCAATGGTGCCGTCTGCATACAGTCCGATGGTATCGATGATGGTCTTGAGCGCAGCTATCAGGCCGAGAATGGTCAGTACGACGAAGAACAGGAGCCATCCTCCGAGCTTGGTGTAATCGGCGGTTGCGCTAGCTGGTTGGTAGGATTGCTGTCCGTAAGGCTGCTGCTGCTGTCCGTAAGGCTGCTGCTGGCCGTAAGGCTGTTGCTGGCCATATTGCTGCTGCGTGCCTTGCGGCGGCTGCGGGTAACCGGACTGCTGCCCAACTTGTCCGTAAGGCTGTTGGTTTTGCGGCTGCTGGTATTGCTGGGTCGGATATGCCGCAGGTATCACTGCGTCGTTTGCGGGTTGGGCGGCATTGTTCGCCGTCGCCACTGCATTGCCGCATGAAGGGCAGAATGTGGCGCCGTCGGGTATCTGGAAGCCGCATGATGGACAGAACATTTCATCCTCCTTAATCAATAGGGTGTACCGCTATCCGCTTTATCTTACCGCATAGCGTACGCAATCCTTATGCAGTTCTCTCGACAATTCTCGGCTGGCGTTATACTTCGGATGTGTTCGGAAGGTATTCCTTTTTCGACGCAAAAGGCCGCTTGTGGCCAAGTGGGCGCATCTCTTGCGGTCACATCCAACGGACAGGGGAGAATTATGGCAGTTAAAATCGGTTTGGTCGGCACCGGCACGGTAGGCGGCGGTTGCATCGACATAATCCAAGCTCATGCGCAGGATTTCAAGCAGCATTATGGTGTTGACATCGAGCTCGCACGTGTTTGCTCGCTCCAGTCCGCCGAGGCGGAGGCGCACGGTGTGCTGGATCTGTTCACCGCCGACTTCCACGACATCATCAACGATCCCGACATCGACATCGTCATCGAGCTGATCGGCGGCACGGGAGTAGCGCACGATATCGTCTGCGAGGCGCTGCGTGCGGGCAAACATGTGGTCACGGCAAACAAAGCGCTCATGTCCACTGCGGGTCAGGAAATCTTCGAGCTGGCTGATGAATCCGGTGTCGAAATCGCTTTCGAAGCCAGCGTCGGTGGCGGCATTCCCATCATCCAGCCGATGAAGCACTCGCTTATCTCCAACAAGGTCACCTCCGTCATGGGTATCGTGAACGGTACGACCAACTACATGCTGACGCGTATGGACGAGGATGGCATGACCTACGATGATGCGCTTGCTGAAGCGCAGGCCAAAGGTTTTGCCGAGGCTAACCCCACTGCCGATGTCGATGGTTTCGACGCTGCCGCGAAGATCGCCATCTTGGCATCCATTGCATTCAATTCGCGTGTCGTGCAAAGCGACGTGCACACCGAAGGTATTCGCTCCATCTCTCCTGTTGACCTCAAGATGGGCCATGAAATGGGCTATGCCATCAAGCTGATGGCGCTCGCGCATCGCACCGAGGCAGGCATCGACGTGCGCGTGCATCCCACGATGATTCCCGAGACGCATCAAATGGCCAAGGTCAACGGCGTCTTCAATGCTATCTATGTGACCGGTGACTTTGTTGGCGAGACCATGTTCTTCGGCGAAGGGGCCGGCGCGGGTCCTGCTGCCAGTGCCGTCATGGGCGACGTGCTCGAGGTAGCGCGTCATATCACGCTGGGCGTTAAGCCGATCGTTGGCTGCACCTGCACTGACATTCTGCCGATTGTGCCGTTCGAAGAGCTGCAGATGCGTTACTACATCCGCTTGCAGGTTCCCGATCGCACTGGCGTGCTCGGTACCACGGCGAATGTATTTGCAGCCCACGATGTGTCTCTGCGCTCCGTTTCACAAGAGGGCACGCGTGCTCGCGACGCGGTGGACCTGATCTTGGTCACGCACACCGCTTGCGAGAAAAACATACGCGCTGCTCTCGAAGAATTGGCGGGCATGCCCGATATGCTGGTTTGCGAGCCGACGGTCATCCGCGTCGAGGATTAATTGATCGAGGATTTTATTGATTGTGAGGATGCGGTATCTGCGCGCCAACGGGGTCTGATCCTGTTGGCGCGCCCGTATTGAGGATTCCATGAATAGCGGATTGATATTCGATTGCGATGGAGTGCTGCTCGATTCCATCCATGCATGGCATGAGGTGGATGCACGGCTGGCGCGCGAGGCCGGTATCGAGTTCACACCTGAGGACCGCGCCGCGCTCAACGCCTCGACGCTTGGCGAGGCGGCCGTGTATTTCCATGAGCACATCGGGGTTGGCGAAAGCGTGGACGCCGTGCATGACATCATTGACGGCTATCTGCTCGAGTTCTATCAGACGAGCGTTGAGGCGAATCCGGGCGCACTCGCTTTTGTCCAAGCAGCTCGAATCGCGGGCGTTCCTCTGTGCGTGCTGTCGTCCAGTCCGCAGCGGTATCTGCAGGCGGGGCTCGGTCGTGCGGGTTTCCTCGACCTAATTGATACGGTGCTTTCCGCCGAAGAGCTGCCTGCCAAAAAGCGCGATCCGAAGCTGTATCCGCAGGTTTGCGCCATGATCGGCAGCGATCTGGAGCATACATGGCTTTTCGATGATAGCCGATATGCAATCGAAACGGCCCATGTGGCAGGACTGCATACCGTGGGTGTGTTTTCCGCTGATGAATGCGGATCGCATGAGAGGCTCGGTGCCTTTTCCGATTTGGTTATCGACAGCTTCGAGGAGTTGCCGTTCGCGGTTTTTGCAGAAACATATATGGAAGCACGCCAAGCCGTCTGATTGTTCACCAGGCTTTCGAAGAAGGAGCGAGACATGCTTGATGGAACCTATGTTGTCGAGGTCAATACACCTCTTGGGCGCAAGACGGGCAAAATAACTCTGACGACCCAGGATGATCGTGTTTTCGTAGACGTGGATGCGCCGGTGCTGGGCAAGAAGCGCCTTGAAGGTCGCGCGCAAGGCGATTCGTTCATCGTCGAGGGCACATGGAAGCTTCTGCTGTTCGGCAAGATCGAATACACGGTTGAAGGCAAGCTCTATGGCGACGATTTGGCGCTATCCGTTAAAACGAGCAAAGGCAGCACAGAGGCGGTCGGCATCCGCATCTAGGGGAACTGCCCTGCGCCATACGGGAGAGCTGCATCATGGGTTATCTGTACGAGCTTGCATCGACGCCCTCGGCGTATGCGAAACCAGCGTATTACAGCGCGCATCCGCCGCAGCGTTCCAACGAGCCCGTTATCATCCCGTTCGGTGATGATAAGCAGCAGCATTGCGTCCTTTGGGAGCCTGACAAGGTGATCCATGATGCACCGGTGTTCTATTTCCATGGTGGAGGCTATGTGTTCGGCGAGCCCGAATCCCTTATCGATGCGGCAAACGTTTACAACTCCCAAGGTTATCGGTTCTGCTCGGTAGGTTTCCGCACGGCGCCGCGCCATAAGTTCCCAGCGATGGTGACCGATGCGTTTTTGGGTGTGCGGACGGCTATTGAGTGGATGGAGCTCAATGGGCGTTCCTGCACGCGCTTCGTCGTCGGCGGAACGAGTGCGGGAGGCCACCTTGCGGCCCTGATCGCATACGGGCGCGGATTGCAGCGCATATACGATTTTCCAGGAGAGCGCAACGCTGCCTGCATCAGCATCGCGGGGGTGACCGATGCAGCCGATTTGCTGTTAAAGCCGTTTCCCACGTACACAGCATGGCGAACGCAGGTCGATCTGCATGCGCGCGGTCGCACGCGCGCGGACATGCGCCGTGCGCTCGAGCCGTATTCTCCGATTGCCCTTATCGAGCAGGATGTCGAAGTGCCGGCGGTTCCGCTGTTCGCGGCTCATGGCCGCGCGGACACGCTCAGCCCCTATGCGAGTCAGGTGCGTTTCGTTGAACAGCTGCGCAAGTTGAACGGTCCCGATGCGGCAACGCTCATCACCCTCGAAGGTCGTGAGTGGCAGCATATGAACACGACGGTGACCATGCATAAAGATGCTGTCGATGAAAGCCCCGTTCTGAGCGCGTTGTTCGAATGGCTGGCGCACAGGGGGCTTTAGAAACCGTTGCTCGATGCGCCTTGGGGCAGTGGCTTCGATGGCTCTGCTCTGGGCGTTCGGCTATAAAACTCGGAGTCCTTCCGTCTCATTCTTCAGACAGAATTCAGCCGAGCCCCTTTATAATCAGGGCAACAAGATGGCTGCCGAAGAAGGCCGTCAAAAAAGCGAGAGGGGGACTATATGAAGGCGATTTTGGTCAACACCGAGTTCTGCACCGGCTGCCACAGCTGCGAGGTCGCGTGCAAGAAGGAGCTCGGGCTTCCGAAGGGCGAGTACGGCATCAAGCTGACCGAGACCGGCCCGTGGAAGTACACGGAAGGTCGCGCCGCCGGCAAGTGGGAGTGGCTTTGGGCGCCTGTTCTCACGAGGGCGTGCGACATGTGCGAGGCGCGCACGGAAAAAGGCAAGATGCCCATGTGCGTCCAGCATTGCCAGGCTTGGTGCATGTACTACGGCGAGATCGAGGACCTGGTCAAGAAGATCGACGATAAGACGCGTTGGGCGCTGCTGACTCCCGACAACCAGTAGGGGCCGCGCAGGCCGACCGCGCGTTGCCGCGGTGCATTCGATACCACCCGAGTGAGAAAAGAGAGGAACCGATATGATGGATTACCAAGAGTGGTTGGACGGCATCGACCGCAAGGCTTACCACGAGGGCGAATGGCAGTGGGAAGAGGACGGCATGACCGTTACCCGCACGTACCACTACTCGCCTCCGGGATGCCATGACTCCTGCGGCGTGCTGCTCTACACCAAGGACGACGAATTCGTCCGCATCGAGGGCGAGCCGTTGGCCGCCTACAACGGCGGCAAGCTGTGCATGCGCTGCCTTGACATGGACGAGGCCGTCCATCATCCCGACCGCGTGAAGTACCCCATGAAGCGCGTGGGCGAGCGCGGCGAGAACAAGTGGGAGCGCATCAGCTGGGAAGAGGCCTATGACACCATCGAGGCCGAAGTCCGCAAGATTTGGGAAGAGGTCGGC
>CAYOBD010000115.1:0-7178 GCA_964402005.1 uncultured Eggerthellaceae bacterium | reverse complement strand
ACGGCGCGCTTGCGAGAAATGCACCATTCATCCATGGTAAACGCAATTATGTTATCGAACACGGCGATGACGGTGTACAGCGCCGCAAAGCTCATGAACACGAAGAACAGCGTGCACCAAATCTGACCGCCCGGCATCTGCTCGAACACGTTTGGCAGCGTGGCGAAAACGAGGCCTGGGCCTGCACCCGGCTCCACGCCGAACGCGAAGCAGGCGGGGAAGATGATAAGGCCCGCCATGATGGCGACGGCCGTGTCGAGCACGCCAACGCGGATGGTTTCGCCCATCAGTGAGTGCTTACGGTCGATGTAGCTGCCGAAGATGGCCATCGATCCGATGCCGAGCGACAGCGTGAAGAATGCCTGACCCATCGCGGCGTAGGCTGCTTGCCCGAATGTGCTGACCTGTTCGCCTACTGTAGCGCCTGCGAACAGCTTGCCGAAATCGGGAATCAGGTAGAACGCGAGACCCTCGCCTGCACCATCCAGCGTCACGGCGCGCACGCACAGGATGGCGAGCACGGCAAGCAGGCATACCATCATCACCTTTGTTACGCGTTCCACGCCTTTCTGCAAGCCGGCGGCAGTGCATATCAGGCCGATCGCTACGACTACGAGCATCCAGCCGATCAGCTGCAACGGATCAAGCAGCAGATTATTGAATGTCTCGCCTATCTGATCGGGCGTAGCATTGACGAATTCGCCTGATGCGCTCTTGAATACGTATGCCAGCATCCAGCCTGCAACCGTGGTGTAGAACATCATCAGCATGAAGTTGCCGACCAGGCTCAGCCACTTCGCGCGGTGCCATTTTCTGCCTGTCGGTTCGAGCACGTCGAAAGCGCGTGCGAGACTCTTTTGCGATCCGCGCCCGATGGCGAACTCCATCACCAGAATCGGGATGCTGAATGCCACGAGGAAGATGATATAGAGTACGACGAACGCTGCGCCGCCATATTGTCCCGTGATGTAAGGGAAGCGCCATACGTTTCCCAAGCCGATAGCGCATCCGGCGCTGATCAAGATGAAGCCCAAGCGGCTTTTGAACTTCTCGCGTTCCTGCATGTTCCTATTCCCCTCTTCGGTTGATCTACTAGTCCCCAGCTATGGCATTGTACACATTCGGGGAAAGATTCTCAGATGATTTTGTCCCGCTTTCGAACTTGAGAGCAACGCTGCAAGATGTTGAGCGATAGCCATACGTATCTTCGGGTTCGCAACATTGCGCCTATGATCTCCGATGTTGCGTGGAGTACGAACTCCGATGAGGCCGGAGTGCGAACCCAGTGGGCGCGGAATATGGACCCCAATGAGCGCATGCCTAAACTACGTGGCGGATTGCTGGCAAAGGTGTATTCTGCAGATGATCCAGCAATGGGCTAAACATGATTTGCCATGTCGTTGACGAGCGACAGAAGCGGCTGAATGGGAGGAAGAATGGATCAAGCATCAGTCGATGGGCGCGTTGCGGAGGCGCTTGAGCTGCACGACCGCAACTTCAGCTGCGCGCAGAGCGTCGCGTGTGCATGTTGCGATCTCGTAGGGCTTGATGAGGAGACCGCTTTCAAGATCATGGAAGGATTCGGCGGCGGGATGGGCGGATTCACCGAAACCTGCGGGGCGCTTTCCGGTGCCGTTGCGCTTGTCGGCTATGCATCGAGCAACGGCCCGAACGATCCCGTGACAAAGAAGGGCACATACAAGCAGGTTGCTCCGCTCGTCGCGCGCTTCCGCGATATGGAGGGCTCAACGCTTTGCGGAGAGCTCACGGGGCTTGCTGGCGGACCGCGGCTTCAAAAGTGCCCTAAGCTCATTGAGGATGGTGTTCGCCTGGCTGCTGAATATCTGGGCTGAATCGGTTGAAACGGATGTTAGGAGGTTCGCAATGGAACTTGACGCAACGAAGATCGGCGTATTCGGCATCAACTTGCGCAGCGATTTCGACCAAACGTGGCTGACATTCTGGCGCAAGGAGGATTGCTTCGAGCTGGATTTGTTCGCGATGATCGGCGACGAGGATCCCGTGCAGGAAACACCGTCGATTTCAATCGAGGACGGTGAACGCGCCATCGCCCAAGCTATCGAACAGGGTGGCATTGGCGAGTGGGAGGCCGTCTACGACGCCGCCGCCGCAGAGACCATCGATGGCATGATCTGGACGCTCGATATCGACGATTTGGAGCAAAACGACATCATGTTCGTGTCCGGAAACGAAGGCGTCCCTTCGAAAGCGCAGTTTATGGCGCTGATCGAGGCGGCCCGTCTCGTGGTACCCAACTTCGCTGAGGGCATGGAGGGCCTGTGATAGAACCGCATGAAAGCGGCGCGAAGCCTTCGGGAAGCAGCGCGCGGCTTCACCTGCATGTGCTTGCGAGCGGCAGCAAGGGCAACTGCTCGGTCGTGCAGGATGTGCGCACTGGTGCGTGCATCGTTATCGATTGCGGCATAAGCAAGAGTGCGTTCATGGAGCGCATGGATGCGTGCGGTCTCGATCCGTTGCGCGTCGAAGCCATCCTGGTCACGCATGAGCACAGCGATCATACGAAGGGTCTGGGCGTGGTCACGCGCGGTCTGGCTCGTCTCGGCGTGCGTCCACCGGTGCTTGCAAGCGAGGCTGTCCATGCGGCAAGCACCGAGCTGCATGCAATTGAGGATGCCGTTGATCTGCGGCATTTTGCACGCGGCGACGATCTGGCGCTCGCTGGGATGGTCGTGCATGCGTTTGCCACCTCGCATGATGCGGCCGAATCGTTCGGTTTCCGCTTCGATTGCGCGGATGATGCTGTGGGTTTCATGACCGACACGGGCGTCGTTACGGGCGATGCGTATGAGTCTTTGCAGGGTTGCCGCGTGCTCGCGCTTGAGGCAAACCACGATCCCGGCATGCTGGAAAACGGGCCGTATCCGTACTATCTGAAACGGCGCATCGCATCCGACCGAGGGCATTTGTCCAACGATCAGTCCGCTGAACTGCTGGGTGCGCTGCTGGACAACAGCCTTGAATCAGTAATCGGCATGCATGTTTCGCAGAACAACAATACCTACCGTTTGCCGCGAATAGCGCTTGCCGACGTGCTTGCATGCAACGATCATCCGGCGTGTGCGCTCGTTGGTTTCCAAGATCGTCCGCTCAGTGTGTAACGGGGCAATTCCAGCTGTGGCAAATACGGCATAAAGAAGGGACGGGAGAACAACCATCCTCCCGTCCCTCTGCGCTGTCATCTGGCCTTTCGCTTATGCGAAGTGGATGGGGTTGATGGTGACCTGCGGCGTCGGCGGGGCCAGGCCAAGCCGTTACGCGCCCTTGGCGCCACGATAAGATGTGCTTTCGGTTTATTTGGCCATGACGAAATAGCTGGTACCGCAGCTTTCGGTCTTGTAGCGGCCAGTGCTCACGAGGTCCATCATGGCGTTTGCCAGCTGGGAGTCGTTCAGCGAGAACATCGTCTGCACCTCGCGTGCGGCTGCCTTATGGAAACGGTCCACGTAAGCCTCGAGCGCGTGCGTGGAATACTCGGCGTCGGTAAGCGTGATGTCTCCATGCGTCAGCTGCGCTATGGCTTGCTTCAGGGCGGTGTAGTCGTAGTATCCGTTCATGGCGTAGCGCTCCTCGCCGTATTGCAGCAACAGCGTGGGGAAGGCGAATACGCTGTAGGCCCGGCATTCGGAGATGCCATGCTGTAGCACGGGAACAGCCGCACCGTTTTCCAGGTTGTCACGGAATTTTTCTACGTCTACGGGGAATTCTCCGGCGAGCTCCACCAAGCTGTCCATATCTGGAAGCCCACGGCCTTCTGCATACACGCACTCGCGCATGCGTCGCAGATAGGCCTCAGCGACGCCCTCGTCGATAAGCCACATGGCGCAATACGCCATGCTCAAAGGCAGTGATACGAACTCTTCGGGCCTGCAGGTAAGCAGGTAATCGACGGAGATCGGCATGCCGATGGTCTTCGCGGCTGCCAGGATGCGATCGGCCATCTGATTGCGGATGAGTTCGAAGCGGGCTTGTGCAAGGGAGTCGTATCCGACGATCTCGCGCACGTCGGACGACAGCACGCCCATGACGATGCGGTAATCCAGTTGGTCGTCCAGCAGCACGCGGATTTTGCGCATCTCGGGCTCCATCGCATAGCACCAGAAGCACAGCGGGTCGGTGAAATGAGTTATGGTCAGTTTCTTTTCCATGGCGGCCTCCAAAGTGCGCAAGGGCGCGGCGTCGTTTCTCGTAAACCAGTCTAGCCGACGCGTACGCCGTATGGGGGCCGATTTTTGGTTTGTTATCCGATTCTTGCTGGATAGGCCTGGGAAATCCCGTGATTGGTGGTAATAGTAATAAGGTTTTGCGAGACTGAAGGACGCGCCTGTGCATTAAGGGGCAGCGGGTGCGTATAACGCGTCGAGCATTTGCTCAACGGGCGTTTGCTAGATGGGCCGCTGTTGCATATGGCGGCTCGCTTGGGAGGTTGGCATGGATTTGGAAGAGGCCAGACAGGCCATCGCGTCGGTTGACGCGCAGATGGCGGAGCTGTTCGTGCAGCGCATGGAAGCGGCGCGCGATATCGCAGCGTACAAGCAGGCCCATGGACTACCCGTCGAGGATAAGGAGCAGGAACTGCGCGTCATCGAGCAGCGCAGCCTGCTCGTCCATGACGATGACCTGCGTTCGTTCTACGTTACGTTCCTGCAGGATACGATGGATGTATGCAAGGCGTGGCAGCATCGCCTGCTCGACGGCATGCGCGTGGCGTATAGCGGGGTCGAGGGCGCGTTCGCCCATATCGCAGCCAAACGCATTTTCCCCGACGGTGTCGCAATGTCGTTTCCCTCCTTCGAGGAGGCTTACGAGGCCGTGGTGCAGGGCGCATGCGACGCGGCGGTGCTTCCCATCGAGAACAGCCGCACGGGTGAGGTGGGCCAGGTGATCGACCTGATGTTCGCAGGGCCGCTCCATGTGAACGGCGTCTATGACCTGGCCGTCGTGCAGAACCTGCTCGGCATTCCCGGAGCATCGCTCGATGGCGTGAAGACCGTTGTGAGCCATCCGCAAGCGCTTGCGCAATGCCGCGCCTACATCCGCGCGCACGACTTCGAGGCGCGCAGCGTCGCGAATACGGCGATGGCCGCGCAGCAGGTCGCCGAGCTCGCCGATCCCAGCGTGGCGGCGATTGCGAGCGACGAGGCCGCCGGGCTCTACGACCTGGCAGTGCTCGATCACGACGTGAACGAGGACCGTGCAAACACGACCCGCTTTGCTGTGTTTTCGCGTGCAGAAACAGAGGTTCTATCGGGCAAGGGCGGCAAGGCGTTCATCCTTATGTTCACCGTAAAGGACGAAGCGGGCGGCTTGGCGAAGGCGCTGAACATCATCGGCGCCTATGGCTTCAATATGCGCGTGCTGCGTTCGCGCCCCGTGAAGGATCTGCCGTGGCACTACTACTTTTACGCGGAGGTCGAGGGTGACGATGTGTCCGACGACGGACATCGCATGGTTGCGGCACTTGCAGGAGCGTGCCCGACGGTGAAGGTTGCCGGACGCTATACGACTGCGGACAACGTGTTGTAGGAGGCCGTCCCGGAACGAACAGCAGAAGGTAGTGGAACACTTGTCACAGACAAGTGTTCCACCATCCCAGTATTCCGTCGGCAAGACGGCAGAATGGAGAGAGCTATGGGTCGAATGAGCATGGATTTCAGGCGTAAGCTTCCCATACCCATGGAGACGAAGCAGATGTACCCCTTAATCGGAGGCATGTCCGAGGAAGTGGACAAGCGCACGGATGAGCTTAAGGCTATCTTTGCGGGCGAGATCGATAAGATGGTGCTTGTAATCGGGCCATGCTCGGCCGATAACGAGGATAGCGTCATCGACTACATATCGCGCCTGGTCCCTGTGCAGGAAAGGGTAGCCGACAAGGTCTTCATCGTGCCGCGCATCTACACCAATAAGCCCCGTACGACGGGCGCCGGCTACAAAGGGCTCGTGCACCAGCCCGATCCCAACGCACAGCCCGACCTGTTCAGGGGCATCATCGCTACGCGCGAGCTGCATATGCGGGCTGTTGCCGAGACAGGATTCGTGTGCGCCGACGAGATGCTGTACCCCGAGAACTACAAATACCTGGACGACCTTTTGGGCTACGTGGCCGTTGGCGCCCGCAGCGTCGAAGACCAGCAGCATCGCCTGACGGCTAGCGCCATCAATTGCCCGACGGGCATGAAGAATCCGACGAGCGGTGATTTGACCGTCATGATGAATGCGATCATGGCCGCCCAGCATGAGCACGATTTCATCTATCGCGGTTGGGAAGGCCATTCCTACGGCAACCCCTTCGCGCATGCGATCTTGCGCGGCTACGTGGACTGGCAGGGCGTCGCGCATCCGAACTACCACTACGAGATGCTTGCGCATCTTGCGGGACTCTATGGCGAGTGGGGATTGGAAAATCCGGCGCTCATCGTGGATTGCAATCATTCCAACAGCGGGAAAAACCCCTTCGAGCAGCCGCGCGTGCTGAAGGAGGTGCTGCATTCGTGCCGGTGCAACGCCGACGTGAAACGCCTCGTGAAGGGCTTCATGGTCGAAAGCTACATCGAGGACGGCAATCAGCCGATTGACGGCGGCGTCTACGGTAAGTCCATCACGGATGCATGTCTGGGCTGGGAGAAGAGCGAGCGCCTGATTTATGAGGTTGCCGACCTTCTGTAGGCGGTGCGAGAGCGCGACAACGGAGCGCGATAACGGTGCCAGATACTGTTTCGTGCTTCGTTGTCGCTCTTCATACAGACGGCCAGCGGATCGGCAATCACCGACCCGCTGGCCGCTTTTCTATGCGTGTGCCTTATGCGCTACGACTCCAGGAACGAGACGTAGCCCTTGTAGGCCTCGTAGATGTCGGACTTGATCGTTACTTCCCACGGAGCGTGCATCGAGAGTACCGATACGCCAGAGTCGATGACGTCCATGCCGTACTTCGCAGGCAGATACGCAATCGTGCCACCGCCTCCGATGTCGACTTTGCCCAGTTCGGCGGTTTGATACACCACGCCGGCGTCATCCATGATGCGACGGACGAGCGCCATGTACTCAGCGGAGCAATCGTTGCTGCCCGATTTGCCGCGACTGCCCGTGAACTTGTTGAATACGACTTGCGGTCTCCCACCTCGGCAAAGGAGTAG
>CAYOBD010000114.1:0-7219 GCA_964402005.1 uncultured Eggerthellaceae bacterium | reverse complement strand
GGAAGACGGGCCTCTGGCTCATTCCCGTCTTTTACACCACTTTAGAGACTTAGCCTGGGCGGGAGTTTTGAGGAGTCCGAAAACAAAGATTTGGCGAATTGCTAGGGCTACAGATTCGTCGAATTGTCGATTTCGGATTCCTGGCGCACCGTGCCGGGGGCGTACTTGAGAAATACCATCTGGTGCCCGAGGAATGCCATCTGGATAGTTGCAGAAGATAGTTGAAAAATATGCTGGATAATCCCATTGATGGTGCAGAGGCGCGCAAGATGGTCTGTTATGGTGCTTGCATGCATCGGATCGTCGGCGGAGGTGGCCTATGGATAGCAGGGTAGTGCTGCTGCCCTCATATGCGCGGGTCGAGCATTGGCGCAAACGTGCTGCGCACGAGACTCCATCAGGCTTGCTCGGAGTGACAACGGCCACATTCGATTCCTGGATAGCCGACTTATGGGAGCTTCACGGCGACGGCCGGACGCTCGTCAGCAGCGCCCAACGCACCATGCTGATGCGTCGTGCGCTGTCGGAATCGGGCCTTTTCGCAGATGATGAGATCACCTTCGGGCTGGTATCTACGGCGGTGCGGTGCATGCGCGCCGCCGCTGGTCTTGCCTCTTTCGAGCAGGCCTGCGCTTTGTGCGCAGCCGGCGCGGGGCCGATTTCAAATGAGAAAGCCTTTGAAGATGGCCCTGACTTGGATGAGGGCGAGCGTACGCTTTTGGCAGCATGCGCGCGCTACGAGGGTCTGCTGGACTCGGCTGGCCTTATCGAGATGGGTGCAGCCGCAGCTTATCTGGCCGATCATGCGGCTTCGGCGTTTCCCCATCCGCTTCATGTTGCATTGCCTGACGGTGTGCCGCTCGATTGGCGGCAGCGTGCATTCTTCGCACGCTGTGCCGCCATCGACCTCCAAATGCAACCAGATCCGGGGGCTAGCGCCATCGGCCGCGCGCCAGCAGGCGTGAAGCTCGGCTTTGCCTTCGCATCCGGTCCAACGGCGCAGGCGGCGCTGGTGGGCGATATTCTACGTGAAGCTGCCAGCGGCGATGGAGCATCCAGCCAGCCTGGCCAACCTGGCCAAGCTAGCCGGGCCGGCCAGGTTGTGCAGATGGGTCGAGCCGGGCAAGATCCTGAGTTGTTCGCAATCGTCGCCTGCCGCGATCCGTTGGCGATGTTCGAGACTCTGGGCCCGGCGCTTGCGCAGGCGGGCATGGCGGTGATGGTGCAGGGCCGCAAAATGCTGTCCCAGACGGCATTCGGGTGTGCTTACTTGGCCATGCTGCGCTGCTTGCACAGCGATCCGTGGGATAAAGCGGCGTTGGCCGATGTGTTGCTTTCCCCGTTTTCGGGCGCAACGCGCTCCGAGGCATACGATTTCTCACGACGCCTGCGGCAGGATCGCATTGCCTCCCGCGATGACGCACTAGCGTATCTTAGAGCGGCTTTCGAGCCGTTCTCTCGGCTGGAAGAGCTTGCCAGCGACCCTGATGCCGATATCTTGCTCGGCACATTCGAGCAGATGGTGCAGGGTAGGACGGACCAGGATGCCGCATGGTGCGCCGAACAACTCGCAGCCATCGGCGTTGTGCGTGCGGTACTTGCCGCGGCGCGTTTCGCGGGGCTGCCGATTCTGGCGTGCGCTGATGAGCTGGAGCATGCAGCGGTGCCCGTTTCGATGGCGCTTAAGCCCGCGTGTGCGGGTCCGGTGGTGCTGATCGCGTCTCAGGAAGATGCAGCCGCACTCGGGCCGCGGTCATGCCGGGCGCTGGTCGTCGCCGATCTGACTGCGGATGCCTATCCGGTCGCTGGTCGGGAGGACGCGGCAGCCACGCTGCTCTCCCGTTTGGGATTCCAGCCCTACGACGATGCTCTTGCGCAGGCTCGGCGGCGTTTTACAGCGTTGCTGCACCTGCCGGACGAGCAGGCGACCATGGTGCGGCCGCTCAACGATGACGATGCCAAGAAGGCGTATCCCTGTCTCGCGCTCGAGGAGCTGGCAGATGCCTATCGCGCGGAAGTGGGGCAGGGCGATGGTGACGCTGGCGCCAGTGCCGGCATCGCCGACATTGCCGGAACCTCAGGCGCCGCGGGCAACGTCAGTACTGCTGGGGATTTTCTAACCGACCTACTCCAGAATGCATCCGAGCGCGGCGAGGATGTGCTGTTCGAGAACGCTTGCGGGCTTGCCGTGGGCGAGCGCCAAGCCATGCAGGAGGCGCAATCTGCGCCTATGCCGCAAACCGGCGTGCTGCTGCCCCGGCGCACTTCGGGTGGAGGCGTGCTGTCCTGCGCCTGTCCGTCGCCTTCGGCAATCGAATCCTATTTGGAATGTCCGCGCAAATGGTTCATCGAACGGAGGCTTTCCGCCGAGCTGATCGTCGAAGGGTTCGGTCCGCTCGAGTGAGGAACGTTTGCCCACGAGGCATTCCGCCTGTTCTATGAGCGATTCCAGGCTGCAGGCCATGCAAAAGTCACCTCGGACAATCTGGACGCTGCACGCTCGTGTATGGCGGAATTGCTCGACGAGCTTGAGGCTGCACAGCCCCTCTGCGAGCCAGGTAGCAGCCGCCTGGTGCCGGCCACCGAGCTCGAACGGCGCGAGATGGCGGCGTTCAAACGTCAGCTCGATGAGTGCCTCGAGTTCGAGGCGCAGCTTCTGCCTGGATGGCGGCCGGCACATCTGGAATACGAAATCGATGCCGACCATGCAGTCGAGTATGCGGGATATCGGCTTGTCGGGCGCATAGATCGCATCGATGTCGATGATGCGGGACATGCCGTGGTCATCGACTATAAGGGCGGCGTAACCGAGGATTTCGCCATCGCCGGCAAAACGCCTTCCCAGATGGGGAAGGTGCAGACGCGCATCTATGCGCAGGCGGTAAAGAGGGCGCTCGGCTTGGATGTGGTCGGAGCGCTTTATGTGACCTATGGGAGGACGCCCCGGGTTTCGGGCGCTTTCGATCCGCGCATCATCGCGGCTGCGCATCTTCCCGGCATTCGCGCTGATGCATGCGCCTGCGCTGCAGTCGATAGAGGCGCGATGCCCGATCCGCTACCGGATGATACTGCGCTTGCAGATTTGACATTCGAGTGCATGCTCGACGCCACCGAGCTCGTCGTCGGCGGGGCAATTGCGCGCATGGAGGCAGGGGAGATCGCCCCTCGCCCGGCCTCGAGCGGTGCCTGCACCTACTGTGCGGCGCCCGCCTGCGGAAAGCGGGGTGGTGCCCGATGACGCTCACGAAGGGGCAACAGCTTTGCGTCGACACGCTCGATCGTTCGCTCGTAGTTGCAGCAGGCGCGGGTTCGGGAAAGACTTTCACGCTTACCCAACGCATCGTGAATGCTTTGGAGACGGGCTTCGCCCAGGATATCGGCCAGATTATGGCGATTACGTTCACGCGCAAATCGGCGGATGAGCTGAAGGCGCGCATCGGTGCTGCGCTGCGCGCGTGCGGTAGGACCGACCAAGCGCTCAAGGTCGATGGCGCATGGATTTCGACCATCCACGGCATGTGCGCCCGCATTCTGCGCGCACATGCGCTCGAGCTCGGGCTCGATCCCGGGTTCGCAGTCGTCGAGGGGGCCGATGCCGACCAGCTGATGGACCAGGCTATCGAGGAGGCTCTCACGGTGGCGCGCCTCGGCATTCCCGAGCGCGCAGAGGCTCTTTTCAGGGAATATACGGCAGCTTCACATGGCTACGGTGGCACATCGGTGGAGCGTATGCTCGCCGACATGGTTGCAGCAGCCGGCGGCAATCCGCGCGGGGCCGAAGCTTTCGTCATTCCGCATAGCCGCATCGAGCCGGCCTTTGCGCTGGGGCGGATAGCGAATGCGATTGACCGGGTCCGCGATCTTGCGGGCGCCCAGAAGGCGAGCGCGTCGCGGGACAAATGGCTCGATCAGGCAGCATCGGCTATGGCCGCGCTATACGCGGGGCTTGAGGCGGGAGGTATCGATGCGCAAGGAGCTTTGCGTCTTATCGCTCCCATCAAGCTGAACAAGCAGTTTGGCGATGCGGAATACAAGGCCGCAGTAGATGATGCGCGTATGACGATAGACGGTTGCGCGATCGGATTGCGGCTAAGCATTGCAGAGGGGCATCTGCAGACGCTCGCGGAGATAGCCCGCGATGCCCACGATCGCTTCATGCGGCTCAAGCGGCGAGCAGGGGTTCTCGACAACAACGACCTGCTTGTGCTTGCGGCCCGCGCGCTCGACGGCAGCCCCCGCATCGCCGAAAGCTATACGGACGCATTCAAGCTGGTCATGGTCGATGAGTTCCAAGATACCGACCAGCTTCAAGTCGATATGGCGAAGCGCCTTGCAGGATCGGGTTGCAATCGGCTGTGCACGGTGGGCGATGCTCAGCAGTCGATCTACCGTTTCCGCGGCGCGGATGTATCGGTGTTCCGACGTCATCTTGCATCGACGCAGGAACACGATCCCGACAGCGTCATACAGCTCGCGGACAATTTCCGCAGCCATGCGGATATCCTCGCCTTCGTAGAGCGCGTGTTCGCACGCCCGGACATGTTCGGCGGAGGATTCATGCATTTGGATGCGAGCCGAACCGAACCGGAGGAGGTGCATCCCGCAGCCGCGGCGGCGCCGCGCATCATCGTTCAGCATACGTGTGCGCCAGCGAAAGGCGTGCCCGCCCATAAGGCGTTGCAGACGGCGGCCGAGCGCATCGCTCAGCACTTCGCGCAGCTAAGAGAAGCCGGCTGCCCGGCATCCGATATGGTTCTGCTTTTGGGTGTTATGACACATGCGGGAGCGTATGCGCAGGCGATGCGCGATGCAGGTTTGCCGTGTGTGATTACGGGAGGCACGGTGTTCTCGGAAGCGCCCGAGACCCAGGCCGTGCTCGATGCCGTTTGCGTCGTTGCGAATCCGCACGATACCCAAGCGCTTTTCCGCCTGCTTGCCGGGCCGGCCTTCCAATTGGAGGCTGCTGACTTGCTGGTGCTCGCGACGCGTCGCGACGAAGCGGGCGGTCTGCATCGCCGCGGGCTCGACGAGGGGCTGCTCGCGTGCGCCCGCAGCCTTGAGGCGGATGGCACTGATTGCGTGAAGGTCAGTGCGCGCCTTGCATGTGCGGCTCGAGTCGTCTCGCAGGCATTGCGCGATGCGCCCGTTTGGCCGGCGGCTCGAATCGTGCGGCGCATGGTGATCGAATCCGGCTGGCTTTCGCGCCTGCAGGCGCAGGGGTTCGCTGGTCTGGCCAGCGCCGGAAACGTTTGCAAAGCGCTGCGTTTCCTCGCGCACGAGCAGGTCGAAGGCGGATGTGGGCCGGCTCAGCTTGCGCAACGTTTCGCGGCTGTGCTCGGCGCGCTTAAGGAGGGGCCTGGAGCGCTTTCGGCTGGCGAAGGCGACTTCGTGCGCATCATGACCGTCCATGCGTCCAAGGGATTGGAATTTCCCGTGGTAGCGGTTGCCGATCTGGAAGGGCACGCATCTGCAGGCAAGCTGTTTGCAGAGGATGTCGGCGGCAGCATCTATTTGTCGCTTGATGTGGATCGCACGGGCGCGACCCTTGGGGGAGCGGCTAATCCATCGGGGGAGCAGACGCTTGCGGCATATGAGGCGACTTTCGCCGAAGGGGCCGATGAGGACGATCTTGCCCGCATTCTCGAAGAGGGCTGCGATGCATTCGGCCAGCGTGCTGCGCTTGCGCTGCGCGCTGATAGGGGAGAGACCGAAGAGCGCAAACGGCTGCTGTATGTGGCCCTTACACGTGCCCGCGAGTCGCTGATCATATCGGTGCGGGGCAAGTGCAGCAACAGGAATCCCTACGGTTTGCCGGACTCTCTCCTAGGGCAGACGGCGCGCGCCCTGGGCTACGGGGACGGCGATGCCGTGCCCGATTGCGCGACGTTCCCCTATGGTGGTAGTCAGCCCGCGCTCGTCGAGCGTGTTCTGCTTGCGCCAGACGATGCCGATGGGGAGGGCGATGCGACTATCGAGTCGGATGTTGAAGCGTTGCAAGGCGGCGCGGCGGCGTTCGAAGTCGCCCTGCCTGGCAGCGATGCCGTTCCCGGCGAGCCGGTTCGCCTGGCGCACCAAGACGTGTTCAGCTACTCGTCTGTAGCTGACGCCTCGCACGAAGGCGACCTGCTCGAACGTCTGGCTAGCGCTTTCTCTGTTGACGAAGCCTCTCAAGAGGGTGATTTGCCCGAACATCCAGGGGATGCTATCTCTTCGGTCGATTCCCGGAGCACCGACGGCGATGCCGATTCAACCCGGGCTGACATCTGGGAGCCCGACGCTGATGCGGCAGCGCGTCCCGATGCGATTGCATCATCGAAAGCTGGAAGCGCCACAGACAATGAGGCTGCGATGGCGCATGAGTCTTGGGGCGATATCTGGTGGGATGATCCCGATTGGGCCCCTCCCGTTCCATTCGCCGACGGGTTAGCTGATGCGGATAGGGCCACTGATCTGGGCACGGCTTTCCACCGCCTTGCGCAATACGCCGTCGGATTTCGCGACTCGAGCGGCGCTTTGCTTATGCCGCCGCAGGATCGCATCGAGGCACTTGCCCGTTCTTGCAGTCTCGGACCCGAGGCCCGTATGCGCCTGCGTGATGCACTTGAGCACTGGTTTGCAAGTGATATCGCGGCGCGCATGGGCGCGTGCGTCGACCTGCGCGCCGAGGTGCCGTTCATCGTGTGCTTGGACGGCGGTATGTTGCACTGTGGTGAGGCGCGGCTGGCCGACGATGCGCAGCAGAAGAGCGACCTGTACCTTGAGGGCGAGATCGACTTACTCGCCCTATCCGAGGACGGCTTGCATGCCCAGGTGGTCGACTACAAAACGGGCGGGAGTCCCGTCGAGACAGCGGCCGAACTGGCGCGCAAACACGTTCTGCAAGCATCTTGCTATGCCTATGCGTTGCTACGCGATGGCGTACGCAGTGTCGATGCGGCGTTTGTTCGCGTCGAACAGAACGACCCCCTCGATCCCGGTCAGCCACAGATTGTGCGCTACCGTTTCTGCGTAGATGACCTGGCCGTTCTTGAACAGGCTATCGGGTCTGTTGCAATGGCTGCTTGTGTTTAAGGAATGCCGCATGGTTCAAGCGTCTGTTTGAGCCATGCGGTCGAATTCGCACGAGGCTGCACCTATGTATGAAGACTCGCACGAAGATTCGTATGAAGGCCCATGTGAAGGCCCATGTGAAGGCCCATGTGAAGGCCCATGTGAAGGC
>CAYOBD010000113.1:0-7277 GCA_964402005.1 uncultured Eggerthellaceae bacterium | reverse complement strand
CACTTGGAGCCTTCCCGATGATTCATATCTGGTGGGTGGATGCTCGTATAGCACGTCGCCGTTTTTCGCTTTATACTGCTACAAACAGGCAATGCCCCTAAAACGAACCAGAGCCATGGAATAGCGGGAGGTTGTGCCATGCCCAACGACGAGATGCCCGATGTAGCCCAGATTGCCGAAGAAGCGGCGGATGCGGCAGAGCAAACATTTCCCGAAGTCGAGCCGATCGATCCACCCGAAACGCCGGATGCGCCAGATGCATCCGATGCGCCTCAGGACAATGCCATCGCGGGTCTTTCCGATGATGACGATGCGCTCATGGCGCTTCGCAACATGGAGGCTAAGCGCAAGGCGCGCAAGCGCAACCGCATCATCAAAATCGCCATTGCGGCTGTAATCGCTGTGGCCGCTCTTGTGCTGTTCCTGATGCGCGATACGCTGTTTCCGCCTGCGACTCCCGAAGTCGAACCCGAAACCATGACGGTTGCGCGCTCGGAATTCCGCACAACCGTGCAGGGGTCTGGTTCGTTGAAGCCCGGTTCGACTGCGGTGGTGACTCCCGAGGTGAGCGGCATCATTGAATCGGTGCTGGTAGAAGAGGGTCAGTATGTTGAAGAGGGCGATGTGGTCGTAACGTTGCGCAACGCCGATTTGGACAAAACGGTATCCGAAGCCGCTGACAGCGTGAGCAAGGCTTCGACAGATGTCTATAACGCTCAGGTGGAAGTAAACGATTTGCAGGCTTCCTACGAGAATGCCGTGGACCAATACAACTGGTCGGTTGCGCAGAACGAGATCGATACGAGCAATGCGAAAGTAGCGGGTGACGAAGCCTATTCCGCAACATACGATGCTGAAGTTGCCAAGATTCCCAAAGATGCCACTCCCGAAGAGCGTGAGCAACTGATAGCCGCCGCGAAGGAGAAGGCGCAGCAGGCTTACCAGACGGCATACGATGCCGTGCCGATCACTCCCATTGCTGAATACGACGATGCGTCGTATGTGAGTCAGATCGACTCAGCATGGTCATCGGTCACTTCGGCTCAAAGCACCCTGGGTGAAGCGCAGAGGGTGTATGACACGGCCGTCGAACAGGCCGACAAGCGTAACGTGAAGGCGCCGGCATCGGGCACGGTGCTGGCGCTTAGTGCCGTGCCAGGTGCTGCAGTGGGCGGTGCCGAGGGTGGCACCTCAACCAATTCCGGCGCGCTCATGCAGATTTCGGACATGTCCAAGTTGAAAGTGAGCATCCAGGTAAACGAGATCGACATCATGTCGATCAAGGAAGGGCAGAAGGCCGTCGTCACCTTCTCGGCACTGCCCGAGCTCGAGCTGAGCGCTACGGTGGCGTCGGTTGCTTCGGTTGCTACGGGCAGCGGCGATGAGTCCGGGATGGGCGGCGGCGGGGGCGGCGGCATCGCCACCTTCACTGTCGCATTGAACATCGACCAGGTGGACGAGCGCCTGAAACCGGGCATGACTGCAACCGTGAACATCATTACGCAGGATGAGAAAGATGTGATCGTTGTCCCGACATCCGCGCTGAACGAGGTTGGCGAGACCGCTTATGTGCAGGTTGTTGTCGGCGACGATCCGAACACGACCGAGCAGCGCGAGGTGAAAGTGGGTGCACGCTCATCCTCGCAGGCGGTGATCGAGAGCGGCCTGAAAGAGGGAGAGACGATCGCTTACGGCGGCTCCAATGCGCTGAGCGATCTTGTTGGTGGAGACGAAGGCGGCGTAGGCGTCGCCGTTTCGGCAGGATAAGCAGGAAAGCGTGGAATTACGCCTAGCTCCTCTTCACGCTTCTGAATGGAAAAAGATATGGGTGCACCCGTAATCGACATACGCAACGTCTACCGCATCTACGATGCGGCTGCAGGTCCAACCTATGCGTTGCGCGGTGTGACGCTCAAGGTCGAGCGCGGCGAGTTCCTATGCATCATGGGTCCGTCCGGATCAGGCAAGTCCACGCTCATGAATATCCTCGGTTGCCTTGATACGCCCACGTCGGGAACGTATTTGCTCGAGGGGCTCGATGTTGCGCAGTTAACGGACGATGAATTGGCCGAGCTGCGCGCCACGCGTCTGGGCTTTGTCTTCCAGAGCTTCAATCTGCTGCCGCGCGCTACGGTGCTGCGCAACGTGATCCTGCCGCTTACCTATACCGATGTGCCTGCATCGGAGCGCAACCGCCGCGCCGTCGAGGCGCTGCTGGCGGTGGGGCTTCCGGTGGATTACTTCGATCATCGTTCCAACGAGTTGTCGGGCGGCCAGATGCAGCGCGTTGCCATCGCGCGCGCTCTGGTCAACGATCCGGCGGTCATCTTCGCCGACGAGCCAACCGGCAATCTGGACTCGGCGACCGGCGAAATGGTGCTTACCACGTTCAAGCGCCTGCACGAGGAAGGCAAGACCATCGTACTCATCACGCATGACCCTTCTATTGCCGGCTGGGCTGACCGCACGGTGCACATCCGCGACGGCAAGCTGCTGAGCGACGAGCAGGAGCGTGCGCTGCGCGAGAGCAGCGGCGGTATACGCAGGGGGAACACATGAGAGCGCGCGACCTGATATACGAGACGGCGTCGGCTCTCGATGCCAACCGCGCACGTAGCCTGTTGACCATTCTGGGTATCGTCATCGGCATCGCTGCCGTCATCGCCATGACGGCCATGATCGGCGGCCTGAAGAATTCAATGGTCGGAAGCCTCGGGCTTTCGCAAGCGCGCCTGGTCGAAATCTGGTGCTACTACGAACGGCCGATGACCGAACGCGACATCGATACCATGGCGTCCGAGATGTCCAGCGTTTACGAGTACGTGACGCCTTCGGTGAATGGCAGTGCGGAGGTCACTACCAGCTCGAAGCAGGCGACTGCATTCATAACGGGCGTACAGCCCGTATACGCCGATGCCATGAATCTTAAGCTGATCGAGGGACGATTCGTCAATGACGACGATCAGGACCAAAAGCAGATGGTGGTCGTGCTCGATGAGACGGGTGTCCGTACGCTGTTCGGGGCGGATTCCGGATCCGCGGTTGGCAAATCGGTGTCCATGAACGGGGTGGAGTACAACGTCATCGGCGTTACGGAGGCTGCGGCCAGCAACATGGGTACGGATTACGTGAACATGTACATGCCGCTATCCACTTGTCAGCAGCGCATCCTCGGAAACGACGAGATCAACACCATCCTCGGGTTCGCCTACGAGGACGCCGATATGGATGCGGTTCAGAAAGCTACTGAAAAATGGCTTGGCAACTATCTGGGCATCCCGGATGATCAGACCGCCGATTACCTGTACGTTATGACGATGAAGTCGATTATCGACCAGCTGGATTCCACAATGGCATCGTTCCAGATCCTGATGACGGCGGTGGCGTCCATCTCGCTGGTCGTCGGCGGCATCGGCATCATGAACATGATGCTGACGAACGTAACCGAGCGCATCCGCGAAATCGGTCTACGTAAGGCCCTCGGCGCTCGCAGGCGCGACATCACGCGCCAGTTCTTGCTCGAATCGGTGTGCCTGACACTCGTGGGCGGCGTAATCGGCATCATTGTCGGATACTTCGGATCGTTCGCATTGGCCGGCATCGCGGGCAGCGCGATGATGGGCTATGACACCGGGCCCATCACGCCCTATCTTGATTGGCAATCCATCCTGCTCGTAGCTGCCATCTGCGTGGCCATCGGAGTCATTTTCGGTTACTATCCGGCCCGTCGTGCCGCCCGCCTCGATCCGGTCGAGTCGTTGCACTATCAATAGACGTACGGATAGTTGATGGAATGACCTGGTGGCGCAGCAGCGCAGCGCACAAGCGCCCTGCCCATCATCTGCGCGATTGAGTGTGACGTCGTTGCTTTGCAGCGTAAAGGCCTGCTTGCACGTGCTACCATAGGCACCATGGAACCCATCAAACAAAATGACATAGGCGTGGCGGTCGAAGATGTCCAACAGCGGCTTGTAATGGTCGGCTGCATGGACGAGGCTAGCGTCGACGGCGATTATGGCGAGGCGACCGCAGCCGCCGTACGTGCATTCCGTGCGAAAGTGGGGCTGCCCGAGGGCGACGAGGTTGATGAGAAAACATGGTCGGCGCTGGTCGACGCCTCGTACCATATGGGCGATCGCACGCTGTATCTGCGTATGCCCTATTTCCACGGCAACGATGTGCTTGAGCTGCAGCAGTCGCTGGGCGCTCTCGGTTTTTCGTGCGGCCGCGAGGATGCCATCTTCGGCGCCTACACAGAAGACGGCGTGCGCAAGTTCCAGCAGAACTACGGATTGCCCACCGACGGCATCGTAGGGGCTTTCACGTTCGCAGCCATCCGCAACCTGCATCATTCCTGGGAGGGGAAGAAGCCCATCCAGGCTCAAGTTAATCTTGGGTTCGCGCGTGCAGCTGATGTGCTCGAGCAGCATGCCATTTGCCTGTTCGGCACCGATGGCTTCACACGGTCGGTAGCATCGCGCATGTCGAATCTGGCGCTGGCAACCAATCCATCTTCCAAGATCATCTCGGCCGACTCCCTGCTAGTGCGTCCGGACGAGAAAATGCTCCTTGTGCATATCGTGCTGCCCGAGCAGGTCTCTGCATCCGATGACGTTCCGCAAGTGACGTTCGAGTCGGAGAATACACTGGCCTTGCGTCTGTCGCAGGCAATCGGAGCGGCGCGCACGCGAACGCCCGCCCGCTGCACGATCGTGCTGCCCGGCAAGGTGTGGTTCGAAGCAGGAGAGGAACGTTCGGCGCAGCACTATGCCATTACGCTGCTCGATGCGCTGTGCTCTGCATTGTCTGAATAGGCTGAAAGCAGCCATGCGATAGCAGAACGCCGATGCTTTGCACCGCTGTCCGCTGTCGTATTGCCAACTCGGAAAGGTGGCGCCATGGCACGTCCTATGACCATTGCCGAAAAGATCCTGGCCGCCCATGCGGGCCTTAACGAAGTTGAACCTGGACAGTTGATCGAATGCTCCATAGACATGGTGCTGGCCAATGACGTGACGGCGCCGATTGCCATTCGTGAGTTTCGCCGCATAGGCGTACCGCACGTGTTTGACTCTGAGCGCATCGTTCTGGTACCCGACCATTACACGCCCAATAAGGACATCAAGAGTGCCGAGCAGGTGAAGCTCATGCGCGATTTCGCCCATGAGCAGGGAATCAAGCACTACTTCGAGATCGGCTGCATGGGAATTGAGCACGCGCTTTTGCCCGAGAAAGGTTTATGCACGGCGGGCGATTTGATCATCGGCGCCGACTCGCACACATGCACATACGGTGCGCTCGGGGCGTTTGCGACTGGCATGGGGTCGACCGATATCGGTGTGGCTTTCGCAACGGGACGCGCATGGTTCAAGGTGCCCGAATCCGCACTGTTCCGCGTGCATGGCCGTTTGGCGCCCGGTGTGACCGGCAAGGATCTGATCCTGCATATCATCGGGAAGATCGGCGTAGACGGTGCGTTGTACTGCGCAATGGAGTTTACGGGTGATGCGATGCAGGCGCTTCCGATGGACGAGCGCTTCACGATGGCGAATATGGCCATCGAAGCCGGCGCGAAAGCAGGCCTCGTGCCCGTGGATGACATCACCTGCGCTTATCTCGAAGGACGGGCGGAGCGCCCGCCTATCGAATACCGTTCGGATTCGAATGCGCAGTATGCAGCCGTCTACGACATCGATGCCGCCGATGTCGTGCCGCTTGTGGCGTTTCCGCATCTGCCATCGAACGTGCGTCCCGCCGCGGAGGCACGCGATGTGTGCATCGATCAGGTGGTCATCGGCAGTTGCACGAACGGTCGCATCGGGGATATGCGCCAAGCGGCCGATGTGCTGCGCGGTCGTACCGTGCACCCGAACGTGCGCTGCATCGTGATCCCCGCCACCCAGCAGGTGTTTCGCCGATGCATCGATGAGGGGCTGATGCAGATCTTCCTCGATGCGCATTGCGCGGTTTCCACACCCACATGCGGGCCCTGCCTGGGCGGGCATATGGGCGTGCTGGCGGCTGGCGAGCGCGCGGTTGCCACGACGAACCGCAATTTCGTGGGTCGTATGGGCGATCCTGCAAGCGAGGTTTATCTTGCGTCTCCGATTGTGGCAGCTGCCAGCGCTGTTGCCGGCCACATCGCGTTGCCGCAGGACTTGTAGGTGCTAAGGAGCCAGAGATCCAAAGGGCGCCAGGAATCAAAAGGAGCCGAAGGTCAAAAACCGTGGATTGAAAGGGCGTCAGCCCTTGGCGTCATCCAAGGTCGAGGAATGGGAGAAAGCATGCAGTTCGAGGGTAGGGCATTCAAATACGGGCGCGACGTAGACACCGACGTGATTATCCCGGCGCGTTATCTGAACAGCTCGGATCCGGCGTTCCTTGCCCAGCATTGTCTGGAGGACCTGGATGACACGTTCGTCGCACGCATGCATCCCGGCGACATCTTGGTTGCGGAGGAGAATTTCGGTTGCGGATCGTCGCGCGAGCATGCGCCCATCGCATTGAAGGCAGCGGGCGTGAGCGTGGTCGTGGCGAAGAGCTTTGCGCGGATCTTCTATCGCAATGCCATCAACCTCGGGCTGCCGATCGTCGAGTGTTCCCAGGCAGTAGACGGGATAGCCGATGGCGATACCGTATCGGTGGACGTTGAAGCAGGCATGATTCGCAACCTGACATCGGGCGGCGAGTTCCAAGCGCAGCCGTTTCCTCGATTCTTGCAGGAGATCATCCAAGCAGGCGGCTTGGTCGAGCGCGCAAAGAAGCAATTGGCTTAAGCAGAAAGGGCAGCCTTGCGGAAAGGGCGCCCTTGCGGAAAGGGCATCCCTGCAATGAGTTGCCGGGGGGTTGCCCTCGGCTCGTTCTACAGGTGCGACACGACCAGGTCGCCCATCTCCGTTGTGCTTGCTACGAGCCTATCGGGCGTTTCTGCCTGCCGGATATCGGCCGTGCGCCAACCCTCATCGAGGACAGCGGTTACTGCACGGCGGATGTCGTCTGCTGCCTGCGCCATCCCGAAGCTGTAGCGCAGCATCATCTCCACGGAAAGGATCTGAGCCAGAGGATTGGCGACGCCGCGTCCTGCAATGTCGGGTGCACTTCCGTGCGTGGGTTCGTAGAGTGCCGTTCCGTCGCCCAGGCTGGCGCTTGCCAGCATGCCGAGCGAGCCGGCGATTTGCGCTGCCTCGTCCGAGAGGATGTCGCCGAACCTGTTCTCGGTCACGATGACGTCGAAATCCGCAGGGCTTCGTATGAGCTGCATGGCGGCGTTATCTACC
>CAYOBD010000112.1:590-7313 GCA_964402005.1 uncultured Eggerthellaceae bacterium | reverse complement strand
GGTTTCGAGCGGACGGTGCTTGTAGGCAGGGTCTTGCTTCCAATTGGGAACAGACGGCTCCTGGTTAACCTCGATAACTTTGAGCTCCGCATTCTCGGGGATCTGGGCATCCGCGCCATAAGACAAGGTGACTTCGAACGTATAACCTTCAGCCGTAGTTATTCGGGTTTTGAGTTCGCCAGCCTGGTGCTCGAGAGGCTTTTCCGCGTTGGTGGTCGCGGGATCCTCGATTGCGTCGACGACGCTGTCGGTTGCACCGGCGTTGGGATCGACGGTTTCGTCGGTTGCCTGTCCTGGGGTGTCCGGCGTATCCGGAATTACAGGATCGACATCGGGGCTTGTTCCGCTGTCGTCAACCGGGTCGGCTGCGGTTCCGTCATCAACTGCAGCAGCGTCGCCGGCATCGGCAGCAGGCTCTTCGGGCTGTGTCGTTTCACTTGGGGCGGTTACTTCGGGAAGCGTCTGCTCAACGGTTTGCTCTTGATTCTGGACCTGCGCTTCTTCGTCATTGACGGCGAAAGCAGCCGGCACGATGCCGTACATCGCAAGCGTCACAGCCGTGATTATGGACACGGTCTTAGTCGCTACCGCGCGCCCGCCTTTGAGGACGCGCTTCGCCAGGCCGCGACGCCGCGCGGTCTCTTTGCCAGTTGCAGAAACTTGGGCTGCGAATTTGTTATGTTCGTTTCTGCTCGTCATCGATTCACCACCTCGGTTTCCAGCTTAGGCCAGTCGCCGTAATGCGTTGTAACAAAATCGGGGTCGACATTCGCGATGGCGTAACCCGTCAAATCGGCAAGCACCTTCATCGGATACAAGCACGTGTCGTCTATGGTGTAAGCAACCGCCAGCACGCTGTCATAGGGTTCGGCTTCACGCTCCGCCGTTATATATGCCCGATAGCTTGTTAGATCTGGGAACATGTCAGCCACCGTAGCGTCCGCCGGATTGCTCCCGATAGAGGGCAAGGATCCGTTGACCGTCGGAGTGTACTGATTGCCTGCACCAAGAGCCGCACCGTTGCTACCGATAAAGGCACCGAGCACGCCCCCTGCCGCACCTGCGACCTTTCCAGCAGCGTAGCTGTTTGCCACGCTACCGCCCGTCGCCGAACCAGCCAGACCGCCAGCGCTAGCCGTACCATAAACAGAATTCGTAGCGTAGCAGCCAGTTACTTTTGTACTAGACGCATCGCCGATCAAGCCACCGGCGTTGGCCGCGACCACGTTCATGCGGCCTGCCGTCGCACCTGTCTCCGTCGCACCTGTCGTTATCGGCGCCCCGGCGTTATCCGTTGCAATATCGCCGCCGACATAATGCCCGCCCGCGTAGCAGCTGGTTACCTCCGTCCCAGATGCCTCGCCGATCAAGCCACCGGCGCTCGTGCCCGACGTGCGGACATATACGGACGCTGCGCTCTTCTCGACGCTGCCGCCGTCCATAGACCCCACCAGGCCGCCTACGCTGCCTGCGCCAGTAATCTCCAGCTTCGCGTCTGTAGTATCGCTTTCACCGAAGTCCGGACCGAATTTATCCTTCCTGTCGGTGTTATCGCCTTCGTAGGCTTCGTTGAATACAAGCACGTTCTTTACTGTCACATTTTCCAACGTACCCGCCAACGCTCCGGCGTTGCCGTCGGTGCTCTCGATATCGAAGCTCATGAGCCGCATGTTCTCCAAGCTGCTTTCCTTGGGCAGCGTGCTGAACAGACCTGCATCTCCTGCAGTGTTCACCACGACGTTGGATATCTTGTGGTTGCTGCCGTTGTAGTCAAGAACATAATCCGTAGTAACCGGCATAAAGGTATTGTCTTCGGAGATGGCGCCGTCGCCGGAGGCGGTATCGTCACCGGAGCCGTTTGTCGCGCCGGCCACCGCATGGATGTTCACTGGCTCGTTGCCGACTCTGACCGCATCCATGAAGTCGGAAAAATCGATGTCTTTGATCTGGCGAGCATGCGTCGGAGCGAAATCGGCGGTGCTCGAACCTGTCTGATTCGTCGTGCTGTTCGCACTTGATGCGCTTGCCATTTCGCTCGCCGTCGTCATCGTAGAGGGGGTACCCGTGCCCGACGGCTCATACGGTTCTCCCTTTGCAGCAGAATTCAAGGAGCCCCTGTCGTAACCGGATATGGCTTCCGATAGGTTCTCCAAATGGCGGGTGTAGGCGATACGCGCCACGCTGTACATGGCATTATCGTCGGGATCGTCCTTCTCCTTGCCTATCGACGCGAACAGGCTGTTCGTGGTTGCCTTCTTGCCCTTCGCAACCGGATAGAGCGTATCGGCGTCAGTGCTATCGGTGACCACTTTCGTGTAGTACGCAAACGCACTGATAGTCACATCCTCGCCAGGGATCAGGCCGTAAGCGGCAAAGCGTTCAGCAAAGTGACCGTTGTTGGGAGCGAGTCTGTTGTTGGGGTCTCCATCGTACGTCGAGGCCACATCGTCTAAACATCCTGTGTACACTTTGCCACCGGCCGAAGGGCTATCGTACGTGAGCTTGAGCAGCGGCGTGTGATTCCCGCTCGTCCTGCCGGTAATGATGATGCCGACTTCAAGAGGGGTCGTCGCATTCGCGCCCGACACAGTCGCCTCTACCATCAGGCGATCCTCGTTCTTCACTTTCAGGTTCACCTTGAACGGTTCGCCGACGTCGACGCCCATGGCCTTTCCGTTATACCAGCCGATGATGGCAGTCCCGTTTGCCTCTGTGCCGCTCGCAGAATACTTCTGACGATTATCGTGTTTGGCCTGCTCGGTACCGCCGAAGGTGCTCAGGAATGCAGAGTAACCATTCGTAACATTCGAGCCGAAATACGCGTTGTCGCCGAAACGCCCTTTCGGGTCGGCATAGAACACGTCGATGACGGATGCCGTCTTGTAGTCATAGGAAATGACATAGCTTCCGCCGGTGCGCACCTTTTCGTCAATGGATCCGTAAGGCAGCATGTAGGCCAACACTTTGTCGCTATCTGCAAGGTCGCTGTAGTTGTCCTTACCGATATTGTCCTTACCGATCACGAAGAAATATTCGTCGTCCTTGATTTTGGTGCCTTTTTCCTTGCCCTCCAGGAACCCCATGCTCTCGGCAATGGTCAGGTGATTTTGCGCGGCGACATAGATCTCCTGAGCCGTCTCGTCCATTTCCTTCTGATACAGGGACTTCATGAACGGTATGACATTCACAAAGACAAGTACGGCCATCACGGCAAGGATGGCAACAACGATCATGACTTCCATCATCGTGAAGCCTTGGCTGCTGCGTTGATATTTCATGTTTCGTTTATCCAAGATGCTTGCCATTCTCTTCTACGTGAACAGTTTCCATTGCCTGCATGAGCCTCTAGTACAAAGCTGCACGGATAAGCAGCTTCCCATCCGTGACGGAATCTGAGCCGTCGCCCACTGTTCCCAGAATTTTGCTCTCACCCTCAATCTGTCCTGTGACCTTCAGGTCGTTCACGGTGAACACGCCTGTCTCGTAGTTGTATGTGATGTCTCCGCACGTAACCTTGAGGTTGCCAACCATCGCGGAATCAGGAATGAGCGGAATCGGTTTGTCGTACTTCTCCAGACCGTAATCATCTGGAGAACCATTCTGATTCGGAGTTCCAGCATATGCTTGGATGTACAGGCCTTTTTGCCCTTCGTCTTCGTCCGGATTCACAATCTTGGCCCAGTAGCCATCGCTCGTCTTGTAGAACACCACATCGCGTTCGCTGCCCGAACCACCCCTTACGAAGAAGACGTCCTGAGCCAAGCTGAGCTCTGAGCGCAGTTTGGCGGCAGTAGTCGTGAGGGCGGCCTGTGCATTGGAAGCATCGACCACCTTCGTGTAGGTACGCGAAGCAACGGGAATGCCCGAGGCGACGACGGCGGTCAGCAACAGCAGAATCGTCAGAGCCAGCATGGTCTCGACCAGCGTGAAGCCGGCGTTTGCGCGGTTCGGGCGCTGCGTTTTTATGTTGCACGCGCGTACCGCCATTACGATCCATCCGCCTTCTTGTAAGAGACCACCGTATCGCCTTCGTCCGCATAGAAGATTTCGATTGAAATCTCGCCGTCATCGTTTTCGGGGCTGAGCCTTACAGGCGTTCCCGTAGATACCCCCGTTGCGTACTTAACAGTCAAAGTGCCTTTCACGCCAGAGCCGGAGGGCGAAGCCAGCGCATTACCCGTCTCGTAGTAATCCTCCATATACTCGCGGTCTTTCTTGACGATGCTCGACGAGGATGCAATTACCACCGCGAGCATGAGCAGAGCCAATCCGACGATGACCATGGCAACGAGCACCTCAGTGATCGTCTCGCCGTGGGTATTACGCAATGCAAGGCGGATGCGTGATGCAAATCCGGATTGCTGAAGCTTCGGGGAGTTATTCCAGCACGCCATCACGATGTACCCCCCACAACTCTCAGTTCGTCCGCATACCAGGTCACCGTTGTGACGCGCTTTTCCTTGCCGCGTTCGTCCACATCGTCGTACGAATTGCAGTCTGCAGATAGCCCAAGCTCCAATTGGTAGCCGTTGTGGTTAACTTTGCTGTTATCCTTGGCTGCGTTTTGGGTGAACTTAAACGTGATGCGCACATCATCACCGTCGACGTTGGCGGTTGGTTTCACCGTAGCGGCAATCGCCGGGTTGCACTGATTTGCAGTGAGAGCTATTTCCCCGAGAGAAAGAGGACTTGATACTTTCCCGAATTCCTTACCCCACGAAGAGCCGCTGCCCATCAACTGGTATGTCGCTTGCTCCAATAGAGTCAGGTTTTTCACGTTCGATCCACCAGCATCGATGGCGGTTTCGTCCACTTTCGTGACTATCGTGTCGCCGTCTTTCGTCTGATCGATCACGATCGTCTGACCGTTCAATTCGTCGCGGAATAACTTGGCAGCCGAAGTTACGGAATAGTAGCTAGACTCGCTTTCCTTGAGCGTCGTGGCTGTTCCGACTGATGTCGTCGCAGCCGCCAGCACTATCGAGGCCAGCGTCGCGCAAACCAGGAACAGCAGCAAAGCGAGGGGCATCGAAACGCCCTTGCTCGACCTCAGCTTGTCTGCCAGTCTCCTCAATGCCTCACCCCATAGTTCACCCAGAATAATGCAATTTATCATTATAGCATTTTGGAGGTATTTGGCGAAGAATTTGCCCAGCTAAAGCCGAGTTTTTACCCTTTTGTTAACATAATTGTCCAGCATTTTTCTAGGCGTGCTCGCCCATCGCATCGGAACCATCGGCCAAGGGCCTTGTGGTTCTTTTCAAAAAAGACATGCAGGATCAGCTATTTATCAGGGTTTTCGGATGATTTTTACCGCTATTCCACGGCAAGACAACGCATCTGGCAGCACTGTTTTAGCCAATGCCTCGTAAACGAGTTGAAAACCTGCTCGTTCAATATAATCACCCCATTCCCCAACTCTCCAGCTTCGGATTATCTCCTTGCGCATGACAACGTCTGATTTATCACGCATAATGGTCGATGATTGCTAGCTCCCTCTAGATTTGCCGCCAACCGACAGCCCTATGAGCGAGGAGTGGTTATGGCTTACTGCGCGAGATGCGGATCCACCCTATTGGACGGAGCGAGGTTTTGCGAGCGATGCGGAACACCTGTGTACATCGGCCCCGCTTCGACTGCAACGCCCAATGAGACGTCTTCCCTTCAAGCTCAAACGCCCCAATCCGAACCGATCGGCAGAGCCCCTTCGGGCCCGGCAAGCCAAGCGTCCGAGGTCGCGCGCAGCGCTATCCAAACCATCCTAAGGGATGTCCAGGCACCTGCTACCCCCGGGGAGTTCGTGCTCGGAACGTGGAGCGACACGCCTGCATCGTCTATCATCTCGACCGCAGCGCAGGCGGTGCAAGGTGCGCAGAGGGCGGGTCGGATAATCCAAGACGCCCGCGGAGCAGTTCAAACAATGCAAAACTCGCCAGAAGCAGCGCCGATGGGGCCTGGCGCATACTCGTTGATGCCGATGCCGACAACGCAGAACGCCCAAATGCCGACGGAGACAGCACAAGGAGCACCAGGCGCGGCGCCAGCGTATCAAACGAGCCAAATCGACCAAACAAACCAAGCGTATCGAACGCAACAGACAAACCAGGCGTATCAAGCACAACAGGCGAATCAAGCGTATCAAGCACAACAGGCAAACCAAGCGAATCAAGCAGACAAGGCAAGTTCGCGAGAATCGCGCAAACCAACGGTCCGCTATTCGTCTGGCAAAAAGAACCAGAAGTGAAAGGCGAAGCCTGCATCCGCAAGCCGACGTTCAAGCGTTACGGCCGAAATCGAAGCTGCCCACCAGACAGGAGCCTCAGATGTTGGGAAAAAACACCGAAACAAAACCTGAGACCGCTTTCATCCGTTTTGCGCTAATCGGCGCGCTTTTCGCTATGGCGCTGTGCGCCGCAATGGCAGCCCCTTACCAAGCGTTCGCCGATACACCCAAAAAGGACGGGCAAAGCTTCATCGCCGACCTGGGCTACCAGGAGTTCAGAATTAGTCACGAGGATTATTCCTACGAATTGGCTTACAGCTACGCATCGTCCTTGCCTGCCACCTATGCGTACAAATCCACCATCAAGCCTGGCGACACATTGACGTTCGCACAGGAGGGCGGCACCGGATCGTTGTACGACGATAACGGCTTATCGCTCATCCCGGGCGGCGACGAAGAGGGCGACCCGCACGAACCCGACCCCACCCCCCAAACGACGG
>CAYOBD010000112.1:0-580 GCA_964402005.1 uncultured Eggerthellaceae bacterium | reverse complement strand
CAGATGCCCTCGAGCTCCAACAGGGGGTTCACTGCAAATTATGCGAACTACCAGGTAAAGCAAAACGACAGGCAGATTACCGTTTACGCCCGCTGCAAAGACGAATCCATCCTGGTCGTATTCGACGTGGGCGATCCATCGGGCATGTTCGTAACGGAGAACTCGACGGCCAACAACGACTCCTCGGGCAAAGAGGTCGGCTTCGCCATACCCGTTGCAATCGGCGTGGCGATTGCGGGCGCCGCAGCGGTGGGAATCGCGCTCTCCCGGCGTGGAAAGAGCAATGCACCGAAGTCGAAAGCGAAGAACAACCAGCAGCAACAGCAGCAGAACAACGAAGACGAAAGCTGCACCTACGAGCTGCGTATAGCCAAAAACTTCGGCAACACCATCTACATCGGCGATCCCGCCGTACAGATAATGACGCGCGTCGTGAAGAACTCGGCGCAAGCATGGGGTGTCACGGACGCCAACCTCACAAGGATGATTTCGATCAAATCGGGGTCCCAGAACATCAGAGTGGGTTCGGTGATCGACAGCGGCGGATACAAGCAGGCATCGATAACCGCGGTCGACACCG
>CAYOBD010000111.1:0-7342 GCA_964402005.1 uncultured Eggerthellaceae bacterium | reverse complement strand
CGAGCAGCGCGTCGGCCCACACGTAGGCCACGTGCCCCTCGTCGAACGGCAGCGGCACGCCCCAATCGAACGTAGAACGCGAGATGGACAAATCGAGCAGCCCGCGCTTCACGAACGATACGATCTCGTTGCGCCGCGTCACCGGGCGAATGAAGTCAGGGTGCGCCTCGTAGAAATCAAGCAGCGGCTGCTGGAAATCGCTCAGCTTGAAGAACCAGTTCTCCTCACCTGATGCCATCAACTGCACGGGTCGCTTGCAGTCGGGGCACACATACACGCCGTCTTCGTTCTTCTCCAGATCGGACTCAGCGTAGAACGTCTCTTCATGCACGCAGTACCAGCCCTCGTAGCTGCCCTTGTACAGATAGCCCTTGTCATACAGGTCGCACCAGAACTTCTGCACGGTGCGCGCCTGGCGATCGCTCGAGGTGCGTACGAAATCGGTATAGGTGATGTTCAACAGATCCCATGTTTCACGAAACGCCGGCTCCATGGAGTCGCACCATTCCTGCGGAGACATGCCGTGCTCTGCGGCGGTGTCGGCTACCTTTTGACCGTGTTCGTCCATACCGGTGACGAATGCCACATCGTAACCGTTCATGCGCTGGTAGCGCGCCACGGTATCAGCCGCGATGGTGGTATAAGCGGTTCCCAGATGGGGCGCCGCGTTCACGTAGTAAATCGGCGTGGTGAAAGTGTAAGTTCCCTTGGACATGAATGCTCCTCAACTGTTGTTCGACGTGCGCGAACCATTCTAGCACGAGGCTCTGCCATATCGCGACAGCGGCGCTGGGCGGCCCATCGAAGACAGAATCATGCTTGAATAGGAGTTGAGCCCTTGATCAGTATGGCTGCCGAGTCAGATCCGGTCGAGAAAGAATGCGGCAGCAGGATCAGGTTTCGCTGTCGTGCTGACGCTTATACCTTGACCAATATCCATTTCTGAGCGTTGGTTCCATTCGACGTGTACTGCCACACGTTCGTGTAGTTCTTGGCGCGAGCGCAATATACATCCAGCGCGCGCCCCGAGCCCTTGTTGATCAACGTCACGCGATTCGATGCGTCCACAGTCATGCGCCAACGTTGAGCGTTGGTCTTGTTCCACGGCCATTGCTGGATATTGGCGCCATTCGAATGCGAACCGCCTGACACATCGATTACCTTGCCGGACTTGATATTCGCGATACGGAAGGTGCCATCTCCGTTCATCGTGAAGCGGAAACGCTGCGCCGGGGTCTTGTTCGAACGGTAGATCTGAACGTTGGCGCCGGTTCTCGTCGAGGCGCCGGAGATATCCAACGCAAACGCGCGATTGCTCGTCAAAGCACTGCGCAGCTCCCAGGTACCCGACAGCGCATAGATGGATACCTTCTTCGTGGCGCGCTCGACACCTGCCGCATCGCGCAGCGACAGCACGACCGTGCCGGCTTTCGCACCTGTGAGAGTCTTGCCCGATAGGGAAGCGACACCCTTACTCGACAGTGATTTGATTGCGATGCTGCCATTCGACACCGCATAAGTTGCCGTTGCACCGGCGGGCACCTGCGACGCACCGGACCACGACGGCTTAAGGACGATTCTGAACGTGCCCATAGCCGTTCCCGTGTAGTTGCCTTTGCCGGTTACCACGACAGTCGCCGTACCCACGTGGACGTTATTCTTGTACGACACGCTGAAATCCGTACCGTATTTCAGCGTCGTGTTCCCTATCTTCACGGTCGGCATCGGCGTGAGCGCCTTGCCTGTGTAGAGCTGCGCGACGGCCGACACCTTCGCACCTGAGATGCTTGCCGTAACGCGAAGCGTCTTGCTGACCGCCACATTCGCATTGTTCGACAACCGTGCCGTGATCGACACTGTCCGATTTGGCGTCTTGCCGGTAACCACACCGTTGCCGTTCACCGTGGCAACGGACGCATCCGACGTCGACCACACCCAGTCGCCAACGGGCGCACTGTTCACGCTGAGTTGAACCGCCTTTCCCGCCTGCACCGATGCCGCACCTGATATGCTCGCTTTGTATACGAGAATATCCTTGCGCAGTGTCATCTGCTTACCGTCGATCTTGCCGGTAGCCGTGATATGCGCCATACCTCCGCTTACGCCCGTCACCTTGCCACCCGATACGGTCGCAATGCTCGCATTGGAGGTGGACCACGTCCACGAACCGGATGCGCCTGAAGATGGCGTAAGCTGTATCGCCTTACCTGCCTGCACCGATGAGGCGCCGCTCAGATACCCACCGCCATTCACCATCGTATACGCATTGACTTCGCCATGGCCGGTCTCGCGATCCCAACCGGGGCTCGCGATGTCGGTCGCCGCCGAATACAGCAGACTGACTGCATCGGGTGCACTCAAGCTGGGCCTTTGCGCAAACGCCAGAGCGAGCGCGGCGGACACATGCGGCGCCGCCATAGACGTGCCCCCCTTATAGCCGTACGTCGATCCTGGCATCGTGCTGTAGATTTCCGTACCAGGAGCCGAAATATTCTTGCCATCCGGCATCGCCAACGTCGTTGATCCGACCTGGTTGTAGTTCGAACCAACATAGCGAACTACCGTAGAACCGGATTGCTGCAGATTGATCACGCTGACGACGCTGCCGTAGTCAGCAGGAAAATCGACAAATGGAACCTGCCAGCCATAACCTGCATCCGCATTGCCCGCCGAGCACACTACGACAATGCCGTTTGCGGTGGCGCGATCGATCGCCCTCATGACGGCCTTGTCGGGCCCACTTGGATCAGCGTACGTATTCCATTTTCCGCCAAGGCTCATGTTTACCACGCGGATGTTGTAGGCGTTTTTGTTTCTGATGATGTAGTCAATAGCCGTAACGATGCTGTTGGAGTCAATGGCACCTTGCGAATCCACAACCTTGATCAATGCCAGATTCGCGTTATACGAAACACCGGCAACGCCCACGTCGTTGTTCGCGCAAGCAGACACGATGCCGGCGACATGCGTTCCGTGACCATTATGGCCTGCCGACTCAGCAACGTTCGATGATCCGTTCGTCGCGTTGTAAGTAAGTTTCACATTGGGCTTCAAATCCAGATGATTCGCATCAAAACCTTCGTCGATGATGGCGACCGTAACGGAATTCGATACCTTCTGCTTCTCCCAGGCAGTGCCTTCTTTGCCCTGATAAGCATTGATGCTCTTCAGGCCCCATTGTTCACCTGCTCCAGGATCGTTAATGCTGAGTGCCTGCGCGACCAAATCCGACGCCAACGTACCCTGCGTGGTTAGAGTCAGCTCGCCTGCGCCTCCCATGTTTGACTGCGGCTGGGCGCCATCGTCCTGTATGTAATAGAGGTAATTGGGTTGAACGCTATCGACAGCCGACGTCGCGCCGATGCGCGCTACAGCATCTTCGACCCCCACACCAGCAGGCAATGCAAGCTCGACCAAGGTGGAGCCGCCATCTTCACCAGAAGACGCCATGCTGCTCCCATCGGATAGGGCCAGGCCATCGATTCCCGTTTCCTCAGCAATGGAAGCAACTGCTTGATCAGGAGAAATACCCGCGGGGATGCTCACCAGAACCGTTTCCCCATCATAAACGCCCGCCTCCACGGCAGACCCCTCGACAGCGCCTGCAATTTCCACCGCGTTTTCGGGAAGCTCCTCTGCGGATTCGTCAGCCAGCGACTGTTGTGCTAGCGTATTCGTCACAGCCTGGGAAATCTGGTTGTTTTCAACTGGAGCCGATGGCTGCATCGGCAAGACGACGCCGCATATCAGCAACACAGTGCAGGCAAGCGCGCACAGCCCGCCGATAATCTGCGCTTTGCCCCTATTGCCCATAGCGTATCCCCACGCCCAACTGGCTCTCGGTTCCAATGTTTGGACCAGATTGTAACCGATTTAATCCGTATTCCGCCACCACCCAACCCCCATACACAAAGAGGCCCCGCATCATACGGGGCCTCTTCGTATCAGATAAGTGCCGGGAGTTAGTCTTCGACGATTTCCGTGATAGCGCCCATGGGGCACGCTTCGACGCAGTCGCCGCAGCCGATGCAGTTGTCCTCGTTGACAGCCTCAGCCGTGCCATCAGGCACCTCCAGGACGCCCTGCGGGCATTCGTCAACGCAAATACCGCACCCTACGCACTCGTCAGCAACGATAACCGGATGAGCCATGATCTACTCCCTCTCTCGTCTTTCATATAGGTTCGTATGGGTTCCTCTCAACCCTCTGTGCGCAAGGTACCATACTTGCCCCATATTGCAAGGGTTTATTGCAAGAGCTCCGTCTTGAATTTTCGAGCGGGCAGTGAACCGAGGAGGATGAAATCACTTCTGTCGAAGCAAAACCGCTGGCCAGGTTGATAGCGCCACTCATATGCAAATGAAAGCCGATGCGGCAAGATGGCGAATCCCACCCTCATGCAACGGATTCAGTCGGAACGGTTGGACTTGAATGCGTCCAACGCCAGATTGTAGGCATCATTCCGCGCAATGCCGCACTCCGCGGATAGAGTACGTGCGATATCCTTCGGACGCATGCCTTGGGCTGCAAGTGCATTAGCGCGTTCTGCAGCACGATCGAGTGCGTCCTGGGCATCGGCCTGCTGCTCTGCTGCAGCTGGTCCGTCGATGACGATGACGATCTCACCTTTCACGGCGCGCTCCTCGAACAGCTCACGCAACTGCATCGCTGTTCCCCGGGCAACTTCTTCATGTAGCTTCGATAATTCGCGGCACACCGCCATCTGCCGAGCGGGCAGCACCGCTTCGATTGCCGCAAGCGCGTCCAACAGGCGATTCGGACTTTCATAAAAAATCAAGGCTGCATCCAGCGTGCGCAATCGTTCGAGCAGCACCCGCCTTTCCCCTGCCTTGCGCGGGAAGAATCCGCCGAAATAGAATGTCGGATCGACGCATCCGCTGGCCACATATGCGGTCATCGCCGCCGTTGGTCCGGGCAACACCTCAACCGATACAGCCGGCACGGCCTCGCGCGCTGCTCGCACAAGCCGCAAACCCGGATCGGATACGCCCGGCATGCCGGCATCAGTGCAGTATACGATGGTCTCACCTGCGCGCACGCGCTCGACGATGCCGTCGGCACGTCGTCCCATCAGGTTCTCATCCAACCGTTCAATCCGCTTTTCGCTAATGCCGAGCGCGGCGAGCAACCGTCCGGTCACACGTGTGTCTTCTGCGCAAATAACATCAGCTTCACGCAGCGCATCAAGGGCGCGCGGCGGCATATCGCCCAAATTGCCGATCGGTGTCGGGCAGATCACCAGCTTTCCCGTCATGCATGCGCCTTTCCCCTGATGGCCAAGGGGCTTTTCGCCTTTGCCATCGTTACATACCCACATCGCATTTTACCTTCAGCAGCGCAAATCGGACGCCGCATATCACGCCAATACGCCACCATGCCGTATAATGTGGCCATCCGATGAAGGGAGATTCCCATGAAATGCACCTCATGCAATGCAGAAATCGCCGACGGTTTGCGCTTTTGCCCCTTCTGCGGAAGCGCCCAAACACCAGCTGCAGCAGAGAACCCCCAGCCCACCATGGCAGAAGCGCCTATCGCCGATCAGGCTGCAGGGACGGCTCCCATAGCAGCTGCGCAAACGCCTGCCCAGTCCGCCTACGGCGCAACCGCCGAAATGCCTCAACAGCCTTACGGCCAGCAGCCGCAGCAACCCTATGGACAGCAGCCCTATGGCCAGCAGCCGCAGCAGCCCTATGGCCAGCAGCCTTACGGGCAGCAAGCTCAGCAGCCTTATGGACAGCAACCCTACGGGCAGCAGCCGCAACAACCTTACGGGCAGCAGCCGCAACAACCCTACGGGCAGCAGGCTTATGGCGCCCCGGTTCCCCCGAAAGGCGCCCAACAGTACCAGCAGTATCAGCAGACTACGCAAACCCAGCAGTTTCCTGTTGCGGATGACACCGCATCCGCCAAGAAAAGCAAAAAGACCCTCATCATTGTTGTCGTCGCCGTCATAGCCGCAATCATCGCGGCCGGCCTGGGCGTATGTGCGGCTATGGGTATCGGCCCCTTCGGCGGCGGGTCCAGCGGATCCAGCATATCTAGCGGATCAGGCATATCCAGTGTATCGGGCGGCTCCGGCGGGCCGGTTGGCTCGGGCAACTCGAACGTCTATCAGCTTGATGCAAACAAGGATGCGCTCGACCAGCTCGACGCTGTTGTGAACGACATCATGGGCTCTGGCAACTTCGAAGGCACCTACGACATCAAGATGACGATGGATCTGGGTAGCCTCGGCGAAGCCGCAGGCATGGGTGCCATCGACTATTCCATGAGGGGCTCTTATTCGATGGAGAACTACAACCCCAACGACCTATCCAAGCTCAAGATGCACATGACTATGGATATGGACATCATGGGCGAGCAGATGTCGGCAACGATCGATTATGCAGACGGAAAGGCCACGGTCACCTCCAACGGCGAGACGGAGACCACCACCATGAGCGCAGATGAATTGGAGCAGCTGTTCCAGCAATCAGGCGGCATGGCATACGATTCCAGCACTCTGAAGCCGTATATCAAGAGCAGCCGTATTGAAGGCGACACCATCATCATCGAACTGGATGACGAATTCCTCAACAACATCCTGGCAAGCACCATAGCCGACGAGGGCCTGAGCGATGCCGATGCCAAAATCAGCGGCGTCGAGCTGCGTGTCAAGGTTGGCAATGGCAGCGTCGAGCAGAACATCGATATGAGCTTCACTGTCTCCGAGTCGGGCGTCGACATCAAAGCTGACATGAGCGTTCTGTACACAATGAGGAAGAGATAGAGGACACATGGTTAAGAAACCCGTCGAGCCACTCGAAATCGCAGGCGAGATCGCCCAAGCGATACCACGCGGAGTGCTGCTCACCACCAAGGCCGACGGCGAAGTGGATACCATGGTCATCGGCTGGGGCCATATCGGATATGTATGGAATACGCCGACGTTCATCGCATATGTGCGCACAAGCCGCCACACGCACAGCCTGCTTGAGCAGGCGGGCGCTTTCACGGTGAACGTGCCGAGCGGCCCGATGCGCAAGGACATCATGAAGGTTGCAGGCAGCGAAAGCGGTCGGCACGTAAACAAAGTCGAAAAGCTCGGACTCACCTTGGTCGAGCCAGAGGAGATCGATGTGCCCGGCATCCTAGAGTGCCCACTCACGCTTGAATGCGAGGTCATCTACAAGCAGCATCTTGACGAGGACGCTGTGCCCGATTTTGCGAAAGCGTGGTTCTACCCCGTCGACGTAACCGACATCGACGCCGGCGGCAATTGCTTCCCACTCTCCATCATAATGCAGATAATGGCAGATCTCCCGCAGGAGGCTGTTGA
>CAYOBD010000110.1:0-7382 GCA_964402005.1 uncultured Eggerthellaceae bacterium | reverse complement strand
CATTGGGAGGCCACTTTGAATCAAATCGCAGGAACCCTTGCGCAATGAGTCGCCGGGGTCTGACCCCATTGACTCACCTGACCCCGTCAGTTCTGCGGTAAACTTCTCTGCGAGAAAACGGGAGGGCGCAGATGCGGCTGTTCAGGTATCTGGGAGAGCACAAAAGGGCAGTTATGCTCGTATTTGTGCTGCTCATAGCACAAGCATTCTGCGATTTGATGCTTCCCAACTATACGTCGCGCATCGTTGATGTGGGCATTCAGCAGGCAGGTATCGAGCGCGTGGCGCCAAGCGAACTGACTGCGAAAACGTATGAAGCAATCGAGCTTATGCTCGGTCCAACTGAGGCGGCGCTGCTCGACCGAAGCTACGACCCGTCGGATCATGGAACATATGAGTTGGTGGCAAAAGGCCAGGACGACGTCGAGCTCGATGCGATGCTTGCACGGCCGCTTGCGGCAGTGCATAGCATGAGCGCCGAAGGGGTTTCCGATGAGATTGCCCTGCAGGCGGGTATAGCTGCTGCACGGGCGGAATACGAGATGCTTGGTTACGACATGGATGCCATGCGTTTCGGGTACCTTGTCATTACCGGAATCAAGATGCTCGGATTCGCCTTGCTTGCCGCCGCAATCGCTGTCCTTGTCGGTTTAGTCGCATCGCGGACTGGTGCAAAGATTGGCAGGAACCTGCGAAGTCGCCTGTTCAAACGCGTGATGTCGTTTTCCGATGCCGAAGTGCAACGTTTCTCGGCGGCATCGCTTATCACGCGCGGAACGAATGACATCCAGCAGATTCAGATGATGTCGATTCTGACCCTGCGCATGGTGCTCTATGCACCCATATTGGGCATTGGCGGCATCATCATGATGGCGCGTACAGATTTGTCCATGGGTTGGATCATCGGACTTGCCGTGCTTGTCATCGTCATTATCGTGGCAGTGCTCATGCTGGTCGCCCTGCCGAAGTTCAAGATCATGCAGAAGCTCATCGATCGTGTGAACCTGGTAGCGCGCGAGATGCTAACCGGAGTTTCGGTTGTACGAGCATTCGGCCGTCAGCAGCGCGAGCAAGATCGCTTCGATAAGGCTTCGACCGATTTGATGCGCACGCAGCTATTCGTGAATCGGACCATGGCCTTCATGTTCCCTGCGATGTTCCTTGTTCTCAATGTCGTATCGATTGCCATCGTTTGGATCGGCGCAGGTCAAGTCGATGCAGGTGTTGTCCAGACGGGCGATCTTATTGCGTTCATCACGTACGCGATGAGTATCATCATGGGCTTTTTCATGCTGTCAATGATTGCCGTCATCGCGCCGCGTGCGAATGTTTCGGCTGCTCGCATCGACGAGGTAATCGAGACAGAGCCTTCGATTGCAGATCCGCCGCCTGAGAAGGCAGCGGCGCTTGAAGGGTTCGGTGAAGGGCACGGTGCGCGCATTTGCTTCAACGATGTATCGTTCCGCTATGCGGAGGATAGCGAGAACGTTCTTGATGGCATAACTTTCTCGATAGATCCTGGCAAGGTCTGCGCCATCATAGGCTCGACTGGGTCTGGAAAATCGACGATCGCAAAGCTTTTGCTGCGCTTCTACGATGTCGGAGAAGGATCCATTACCGTAGACGGCATTGACGTACGCGACCTGCCGCTTCATACGCTCAGAGCGCAAGTTGGGTATGTTCCGCAGAAGGCGTTTCTGTTCACAGGTACCATAGAATCGAACGTCGGCTACGCATCGGATGAGATGGACCGCGAAGCGCTCTTGCGTGCCATCGAGATCGCCCAGGCAACCGAACTTCTGGAAGGAAGCGAAGAAGGCCTGCAGGTTCCCATAACGCAGGGCGGAACGAACGTGTCGGGTGGTCAGCGCCAACGATTGGCTATCGCGCGCGCTATAGCATCTGATGCGCGCGTGCTCGTCTTCGACGACAGCTTCTCAGCTCTCGACTATCGAACCGATGCGGCTTTGAGGAAAGCGCTTTCGGTTGAACTGCCCGGAAAGACGCAGATAATCATCGCGCAGCGCATCGCTACCGTCATGAGAGCCGATAGCATCATAGTGCTCGACGAAGGACGCATAGTCGGCAAAGGCACGCATAAGCAACTTCTCGAGAATTGCCAGCAATACCGCGAGATCGCTTCGTCGCAGCTGTCTCCCGAGGAACTCAGTCTCGGCGCGGATGCCGAACCTCCGAGAGGGGGTGACGGCGATGAGCGAGCATGATGATAACCAGCAGCGTGAGCTCGAGCAGATAGAGCAACGTCGTAAGCGCGGCTACAAGCCCAGCGGGCCAGCGGGCCGTATGATCGTGACGGAAAAACCGCGTGACCTGCGTGGCACCGTTGTCAAGCTCATTCGTTTCATGGGGCGCTTCAAGGTGCTGGTTGCCGTTGCCTTCCTATTCGCCATTGGTTCCACGGTGTTCGGTATCATAGGTCCCAAGGTGATGTCGCAAGCCACCACGGTGCTATTCAATGGCATCGTCGCGAAAGTTTCGGGAACCGGCGGCATCGATTTCGTAGCGATCTGGAACATCCTGGTGGTAACGCTGGGTATCTACATCGCATCTATGGTCTGCCAATTCCTTCAGGGTTGGATACTGGCGTACGTATCGCAGCGCACGTGCTACGAATTCCGCAAGAGCATCGCGATAAAGATTGACAAGATGCCCGTCGGCTATTTCGAGAGCACTTCGACGGGCGACACCCTTTCGCGCATCACCAACGATGTCGATACGTTGGGGCAAAGCCTTAACCAGGGGATATCCGAGCTTCTCCGCTCCGTAGTCACGCTTGTGGGCGTCCTGGTCATGATGCTTACCATCAACGTGCTCATGACGATCGTGGCCCTTCTCATCATCCCGATATCCGTCGTCCTGATACGCTTCATCGTGGGGCGTTCGCAAAAATACTTCTATGCGCAACAGGCGAAACTCGGCGAGATTGACGGTCAGATCGAAGAGACGTTCTCCGGGCATGCGGTGGTCAAGGCATTCGGTAGGGAAGATGCGGTTCTGCGCGAATTCGAAGAGACGAACAAGAAGCTGTACGAATCGGCGTGGAAATCGCAGTTCCTTTCGGGGTGCATGCGGCCGGCGATGGATGTGGCGGGCAATCTGGTCTATGTCGCCGTTGCGATCATGGGCAGCGTCTTCGCTGTGCAGAACATAATCACTGTGGGCGACATACAGGCTTTCATCCAATATGTTAAGAACTTCACTCAGCCGATTACCGCTCTCGCCCAGGTGAGCAACGTGCTGCAGCAAACGGCGGCAGCCGCTGAGCGCGTGTTCGAGTTCATAGAGGCGGAAGAGGAGTCTGCCGACGAGGAGCAAGCCGATCTGTCCGAAGTAGAATGCACGGTTGATTTCGACCATGTGGGCTTCGGATACAACCCCGATGTACCGGTCATCAAAGATTTCACGGCGCATATCGAAGAAGGGCAGACGGTAGCCTTCGTGGGTCCCACCGGAGCGGGCAAGACGACGCTGGTGAAACTGCTCATGCGCTTCTACGATCCGCAGAAGGGCGTTATTCGCGTGGGCGGCATCGATACGAAGACGTTGCCTCGCACGGACGTAAGATCACTTTTCGGGATGGTGCTGCAGGATACCTGGCTATTCCATGGCACGATCCGTGAGAACATCGCATATGGAAAGCCGGGCGCGACTGATGAAGAGGTGGAGGAGGCTGCGCGCCGCGCGTTCGCGCATCACTTCATCGAAACGCTTCCCGGTGGCTACGATTGCGAGATCAATGAGGATGCGAGCAATATCAGTGCAGGTCAGCGTCAGTTGCTTACGATTGCGCGCGCATTCTTAGCGGATCGGCGTATGCTCGTGCTCGACGAGGCGACCAGTTCAGTCGATACACGCACTGAAGGCCGCATCCAGCAAGCGATGGATGACCTGATGGCGAACAGAACTTCGTTCGTGATTGCACATCGCCTTTCAACAATCAGAAACGCCGACCTCATACTGGTCATCCGCGATGGCGACATCGTCGAGCAAGGCACGCACGATCAGCTGATGGCTGCGGATGGGTTCTACGCAGATCTGTACAACGCCCAATTCGCAATGGAATAGGTTGTTGCGTTTTACGCAAGGGAGGCTTCGGCATCGGCGAGCGACTGGTAGCCGTAGCTTCGGGCAATGCTGGCGTACACGTCTTCTTGGAGGTTATGTCCCAAAGCCTGTGCATTCTCGAAATGCTCGAGCATGAGTTCGAGCGTCCGTTCGGAGTATGTGGCCAATTCGCCACGCGAGTACGTTTCGATCGATGTGGTGCCCGGTGAGTCTTGGGAGGTGCGTATGACTCTTCCGCGACCTGCGAGTCGCGGATAGGAACCACTCATGGACTCCGCCCAGGGAATCTGAATCGCGATGATCTGCTCGATCAGTCTGCGCTTAGCCTGAGGAATTGTTGGAAGGGCATCTTTTATCAGGGCAAATTCATCTGGATGCGTGCTTTCCATCATGTAGCCATATTTTTCGGTCATGGGATTGCGGCCTTCGTATTCGGCGGCCTTCAGATCTTCGTAGTAGCTGAGCAGCATGTCATCGGTCCATATGGTGAACTGGCTTTTTCGCATGATGCCAAATGTTTCGGGCATGTCCTGGCAGTTGGCGCGGCCGCCCACGTTGTGAACCATCTGGAAGAAAGCCCACTCCATCGCAATGATGCGATCTTCCGTAAATGCGCGTATACCACGGTTGTCGCATAAGCAGGCCGGGCAATCGGAGTTCGCACGTGCCCAGTCCGTGTTGTTATCGCTCATTGGAAGTCCCTTCGTACGGTTCCCATTGCGGGTTTGGTAACCTTGCATCGTGCTGATACGATTATGGCCCAAGATTGGTGAGCGTGGAACATGGCTGATGGACAGAACATACCGGCGTTTGTGTTTGAGATTCAGCGGATGCGAGAGGAGCTTACCCAGCAGCAGCTTGCTCAAGCGCTAGAACAGCGCCTCACGCAGTTGGATGCGCAGGGCGACGTGGCAACGCCCGAGTATGTAATGATAACCAATGAGCTTGGAGCCCTTTATCGTGCAACTGCGCGTTACGAGCAAGGTGAGCGCGCGTTCAAGCTTTCGCTGTCGAGCATCGAGGCGCAGGAAGGACGCAGCGACCGCTATGCCACTTGTTTGGATAACCTCGCTGAACTCTTTAGGCTCGATGGGCGACTCGACGAATGCGAACGGACCCTCGCTCAAGCCGAGGCTCTTTTCACCGATCATTCCTCAAACGAATATGCGGCTTGCTTGAATTACCAAGGCCATGCGGCGATGGCAAGAGGACGCTTCGAAGAAGCTGCGAGCCTCTATGAGCGGTCATATGGCATCGCGCGAGGAAACCAAACAGGGACGATAGAAATCGCGACGGCTCACCAGAATGTTGCGAATGCATATATGCAGGCAGGACGGCTGCAGGATGCGGACGCTGCTCTTCAGCGCGCGCTGGCAGTGTACGATGAATACGGCCTGCCGGTGAATTCCCATTATGTCGGACTGCTCAATTCCTTAGCAGTAATCGCTTCTCGCCAGGGTAACGCGCAGGCAGCTGCAGATTGGATGAAGCGAGCCGAAGATGCTCTTGAGCAATGCAACGTCAGCCCCTTGGATGCCGCCGTGATGCTGGCAAACGCCGCTTCTGCATATGCGGGAGCGGGTCTTGCAGATGATGCGCGTCGGGCATCAGGTCGCGCACGGTCTCTTGTGCTAGACAACGACTTGTGTGGCAATCCCCAAGCCCAGAGGGTTCTCGCAGCTATAGAGCGGATTGCCTGAAAAAGGCGTAATACGCAAAACTCGCATGGACTAGGAACCGGGTACATGGCCCATCTGCGCATCATGCCTACTGTTCTTGCGGATCACACAAGAATCCTGCGAACTCGAATTTGAAAAGGCTCACAGTTTGGCCGAGGACGGACACAGGTATCGAAGATGCCTTTCCGTCGATGATGTCGGATGCACCGCTTTTCAATTTGCCAATCAGGTTCGGATACACGGGGAAGCTTCCATGCATCGGATATATCTTGTCGTACAGTCCATCGAATTTTCCAAGATGTTCGAGGCTTTCTCTGTAGATGCGCAGATCTCGGCCCTCGCCGAACATGAAGATATTCCCATCTTGCACGGAATCCCCGCTGACAAGGATCCTATTGTTCAAGTCGAGAAGAGCGATGCTGCCTGGAGTATGCCCCGGGATGTCGATGACCTCCAACGGACGGTTTCCAAGGTCGATCACATCTCCCTCTTTGACGGGGATAACCTTTCCTGTGCCGCCGTAGGCCCGATAGTTTTCCTCTTCTGCAGCGCTCATGAAAACCTCATCGAACGCCCCATTTCCTGAAATATGGTCTGGGTCGCCGTGCGTGTTTATCAGGATGAGCTTCAAGGACGTGATACTTTCGGCGATCCTTCGCGCAACCGGTACGTTCATGCCTGTATCGATCAGCGCGGCTCTATCACTGCCGCAAAATAGATAGAAGCGGACAGCTCCATCCTCGATGCGCCACGTGTTCTGATCAATTCTTACAATGTCTGCCATAACGATGCTTTCTCGAATTTCTCATGCAACTTCATTATATGGAATCAGCTAAGCGTTTAGATCACGGGCGACAACGTAGGCTATCGGGCGAAGAATTCGCCCCAGCTAATGAGACTGCTGGTGTGAGTAACTTTAACTGGGGTAGAGCCGATGTCGAGTAGCGATCAGGACAGCCCAACGGAGTTCTCTGAGCGGAATCATAGCAAAGAATCCAGGCTTCTGCCGTCCTCTTCGCGGTTTCGCGTGCTCGGCTCGCAAGGTTATGGGAATGCGGGGTTTGCCCGGCGGAGCCGGTCCGTCATTTAGCCGCGCGAAGACGGGCCCCTTGATTGGGGGATGTTCGCGCGCGTGCCTTTTGATTATGCACGCGCGTGCAAGGTTGCCCGCGATGCAACCGCCACGTCGCGCGGCTGCACGAATGCCGCGCTCGCGCGCGGCGGCTGGCCCGGGGCCTAGCTCCTGTAAGCGAGCGGAATAGACACGTTCTTCGTGAGCAGCTTGGGCAGCTGCGGCGGCTCCCAGCCCTTGCCGACGGTGATCTGGGCGGCGGCCTCGGCTCCGCGCTTGGCGACCGATGCGGCCTCCTTCGCCTTCTCGGCCGCCGTGAACAGGGCGCCCTTGGGCAGCGCCACGAGCGGGCGGTTGGCGCACACGCGGCAGAGCACGAGCGCCATGTTGGCGGCGCCGCGCCTCGACCACGCGCATCCGAACGACTTCATCCTCTTGGCCCAGACGTAGGCGTTGGTGGCCTCCATCGTGCCGAGCGACCCGCCTCCGCGCAGGAGGTCGGCGTGGTTGGCGACGTAGTCGCGGCACTCGCGCATCTTCTCCCT
>CAYOBD010000109.1:3371-7393 GCA_964402005.1 uncultured Eggerthellaceae bacterium | reverse complement strand
CGCAGAGCCATTTAGGCGCGCTGAGCCCCGAGGAGCGGGCCTTGGCGGCCGCCGGGCCATAGCCTCCGGCTCTTCCATGTAGGCGATAAAAGCCGCTTCCATGCCCATAAGGAAATGCGAGCGCTCGAGCAGGCCCTGCGCGCAGAAATGCGCAACGAATTTCTCACTGCGGTCGACCTTGGCAGCCGCCGCCTCGGCCGCCGACCAGTCGAGGCCTTTCAGCGTCGGGACCTTCATCTGCCAACGCCACTTGGTGATGTCTTTCACCACAGCGTTTTCCTCATTGATCACTGGATGTTTGCCGACTGCACCAGGGAGCTTCACAAGGGGCGTTCCCCATGAATCGTGATGGATTTTGCCATCGTCGACGATCGAGTCGCTCGCAAAAATCGGATCCGGAGCGAACACCAACGTCTTGAAGATGTCGCCATAGTACTCTGGTTGCTCCCCGTGCAGGATAGCCAGCATGTTCTCGCGTTCGGTCATTCCGTTTGACATAGCATTCTCCCTCTATTCGAGCATCGGCATCCATCTCGATATCTATATCCTTACAATAGCGCAAACGCTGCCAAAGACAAGAAGAACAGCCATGCGGCTCGGTTATCATGTAAGCGAACGCAGCTCTGTGATGGGAGGCACCGTGAAGAAACTGACCAAGATCGCCGTAGGCGCATGCGCGGCAAGCATGGCGCTGACCATGGCAGGATGTGCAGGGGCGACGGAGGCACCATCCGATACTTCGCTCGAAAGCTCGGCCGAAACGAGTCCGGATTTCAATCCGGAGGAGAATATCCCCGTAACGGTATATGGGCCACCTGAGATGCTCGACGGAAGCCCCGCATTCGATCCTGAATCGAACCAGAACGAAGACGTATACGGACCACCTGAAATGTTCGAAGATTCAACTGACGGGCAAGACTCGGCAGAATAGCACCCGACCATGGGCAGGCAGCGGCACATGGGAATCGATGACGAGATCACACAAGGGGAGCGGCCCCTTTCGGATGGCAATCGCATCAAACGTGAGCATTTGGCTGCTCTAGCTGATTGGCGCAGGCAGAAATACCACGAGCCCGAGCTGCGCCGTTTGTTCTTGGAAGTGACCAGCCAATGCAACGAGCACTGCCTGCATTGCGGCAGCTCATGCACCGGCACAGCGCCTGAACCCATCGCAACCGACGTGCTCCTTCGCGTATTAGCCGACGTGAAAGAACGTCTGGGGATCGAACGCACGCAGTTATGCATCACGGGTGGCGAACCGCTGCTGCGCCGCGATTTCTTCGACCTGATGACTGCAGCAAACGACCTAGGTTATCGCTGGGGCATGACCACGAACGGCACGCTGATCACACGCGATGCCGCACGCCGCCTGGCGGAATGCGGCATGCGCACCGTATCGGTGAGCGTCGATGGGCTGCCCGATACGCATGATTGCTTCCGCGGACGCAACGGATCGTTCGAAGAAGCCATGACGGGAATGCGCAACCTGGCCTCCCAAGGATCGTTCGAACAGGTGCAAATCACAACGGTTGTGCATGCGCGGAACATCGACGAGCTGGATGCGCTGTTCGAGCGCTTCGTCGATGAGCCAATCGATTCATGGCGTCTGACGTCAATCGAACCTATGGGCCGTGCGCTCGAGCATCCCGAACTCATGCTTTCGGCGGAAGACTATCGCCGTTTGTTCTCCTTCATACGCACCAAGCGCGCCGAAGGTTGGCCTGTACTCTATGGATGTTGTCACTATCTGGGCCTCGACTTTGAGCGCGAAGTGCGCAATGCATATTTCATCTGCTCGGCCGGCATCTACACCGCAAGCATCATGTCCAACGGCGACATCGGCACCTGTCTGGACATAGAGCGACGCCCCGAAACCATCCAAGGTAATGTGCTGGTGGATGATTTCGTGGATGTTTGGCTCAATCGTTTCGACTATTTGCGGCGCGAAATCGCCGAGCTAGATGACCGTTGCACGCACTGCGAGGATCGTACCTTCTGCGCCGGCGGATCATGGCACAGCTTCGACTTCGACGAGCGTCACCAGCGCGTGTGCCTGAAGGGCGTGCTGTTCTGAATGTTCCCCAATACTTCCGAATGAATGCCTTTCTTACGAAAAAACGCGCCCTAAATCGAATTTGAGGCGTATTTTTCCAGTTTGGTTCCTTTAAAATCCGTTTAGGGCGCGTTTTTTATGAAAGCAGCGCCGATTCGGCAATCATGAATCCGGGGCTCAGCTGCATGCCGTACCATGCAAACATGAAAGTCACCTTGAACATGGAAACGGCTCTACGGGCAACGCGATTCATCCGCAAGCACAGCATGAATAGCAAGCGCATGAGACGGGTCGACGTAATCCCGCCCAACATTTTCCCGCGCAAGCATTGGACAAAATCGCTAGCCGTTCTCCCCGAGCTCGGATTAGTTGTTCCGCCAGATGAGACTCATCCATTTTGCGTCGCCGTCCCAGCAAAAGGAAGCCGTCTGCGCATGAGGCATTCGCGTAGCACGATTTACTCGAGCGACTGCCGCTTGCCCGCACATTCGTTCATCGAAGTCTTACCCGGCATCGCTATCAGTTGTCCAGAGCTTCTGTTCGTAGAAATGGGAGGCCTACTGCCACTGAAAGACCAGCTGATGCTTGGATTCGAACTTTGCGGAAGCTTTTCGCGCGACGCCGAAGACCCGCTGAACGGGGATGTCGTTTTGAACTGCAAGCCGATAACGACCCGGGATAAGCTTCAAGCGTTTCTTGCGAGCACGCGTTGGATGCCCGGTGCGGAGCAAACGCAACGCGTCCTCGATGTGCTTTCCGACAATGCCTGGTCGCCGACGGAAGCTGTCATTGCCACCGTTTCGAGTCTGCCATTCGGGGAATTTGGCTATAACATGGGCGCTTGCGCGCTGAACAAACGCGTCGACTTTTCACCTATCATCGCATCGACAAGCGACAAGGACGCACGCTATCCAGACATCTTATTTCCCGGCACACCTGTCGGCATTAACTACGACGGAGCCGTTCATCTCGATCTCGACTCAATAGTCAACGCAGCCTTCGATGTAGCGAAAAATCCTGGTCAAGCGGCAACCGACATCGCACTTGATCAGGTCGTTCGTAATGTTCGAGCAAAAGCGGTGGACGATATCCGCCGCAATCGCGAACTGGCCGCCATGGGGTATATCGTGCTACCCGTTGTGAAGGAGGACCTTTATACCGAGGGCGGCATGGATCATGTGATGATACAGGCTATCGAAGCAATCGAACGATTCGGCCATCGCGATATGAGCAAGCATCTTCGCTTGATGCAAAGCGAGCTTCTGAAGGCAAAGCGCCAAGAACTGATTTGGTCGCTTCTGCCTGGCAAGCATCCTGACCATGTGACACGGGGGCCCTACAGCCCCAATGCCCCAAAGGCTCCGACCGAGACTATCGAAATCATGGTCGGGTTTTAACGCACCATACTCTGCTTATCTACACTGTTTTCGCGCCCTAAATCGCAGTTGCTTTGCATTTTCCCAGGTCGCTACTTTTCGAAAGGGGTTTTGGGCGCGTTTTTCAGGCGATGCCAGCCAGCATGCCCTCCGCTGGGAGTTTTGGGCGCGTTTTTCAGGCGATGCCAATCGGCGTACCGATGCAGTCGTCGGCGCACCATGCCAGCGAACGTGATATCTTGGCAGCAACCCATCAGATCGCAGTGAATTGGAGGCTTCATGCTGTTTGTTGAATACCCCAAATGCTCGACGTGCAAAAAGGCGAAAGCGTGGCTGGATGCGCATGGCGCAACATACGAGGATCGGCATATCGTAGAAGACAATCCGACCGCAGCGGAACTTGAGGCCTGGCACAAGCTGAGCGGCCTGCCTGCGAAGCGTTTCTTCAACGTCTTCACTATAGTATACGAAGGAGTTGGCATGTGTGGCAGTTGGTTGGGGCCTCTCTGGCAAAAAGTTTTTCTATGTTTTTCCGAGTTTTCGAGAACGTTGGCATTCCACCTCACACAACTGCTTTACATGAGGCGGTTCAA
>CAYOBD010000109.1:1773-3361 GCA_964402005.1 uncultured Eggerthellaceae bacterium | reverse complement strand
TGAGCGGCCTGCCTGCGAAGCGTTTCTTCAACACGAGCGGCATGCTCTACCGCGAGATGGAGCTGTCGAAGAAGCTGCCGTCGATGACAGAACAGGAGATGTACGACCTCCTCGCCACGAACGGCATGCTGGTGAAACGCCCGCTGCTGGTTCTTGATGATACGGTGTTGGTGGGATTCCGCGAATCCGAGTGGCAAGCCGCCATTGAATGAGGCAGTAAAAGCGGCGCCAAACAGGGCAACGCGAAAAAGAGAGACGCCGAAACGCGGCACGAAACAAGGCCACACCGAATAAAGCGGCGCCAAACAGGGCAACGCGAAAAAGGCGACGTCGAAAAGCGGCGCAAAAAGGGTGGCGGCGCTTTGGTTTATCTGGAGCATGCTCATGGGCGAGTTCGCTGACAGGGTATTCAGATTGGTTCAAATGGTCCCATGCGGAAAGGTATCGACCTACGGTCAAATCGCACGCCTGATGGGCAGACCGCAATCGGCGCGTTATGTTGGGTTCGCCCTGCGCACGAATCCTGAACCTGCAACCAACGGAGGCAGCATCCCCTGTCATCGTATCGTGTTCAAGGATGGTAGCCTCTGCGATGGGTTTGCATTCGGCGGCCCAGACGTGCAACGCAAGCTTCTGCAGGCTGAAGGCGTCGTTTTCGTAGATGACGCGCATGTTGACATGGATACATGCCTATGGAATCCCATCGGCATTGTGTCGCCCGAGACACATGCAGACGAACCCAGCGAACCACCGTCGGATTTCGACTGGGAAGCAGAACTCGGGGATGGGTAATAAGCCCAAAAGGGTGTCATCTTTTGGGCTCAATTTGGGTTTATCGGAACTCGCAAGCCACCAGGTTAAAACTCGCAAACCTCCAAGCTGGAACTCGCAAGCCTCCGGGCCGGAATACGCACGCCTCCGGGCAGAACCGGCAAGCCCCCCGAACCAAAACTCGCAAACCTCTGGGCTAAAACTCACAAGCTACCAAGCTAGAACTCGCAAGCCTCCAAGCGTTCGAAGATAGCGTCCTTGCGCGTGAGGAAAGCCCACGGATCGAAGATCGCATCCAGCTCATCGGCCGAAAGCGTGCAATCTGGATCAGCTTCGAGGCGTTCACGGTACGTGGGCCCGTCGATGGCGTTCTGGATGTCTTCCCACACCTTCATAGCGTTGCGCTGCACGATCACATAGGCATCCTCGCGCGTGATACCGGTGTTCACCAGCGCCAAGATAACTTTCGAGCTGAAGATGAGCCCACGCGTGCGCCACAGGTTGTGCTCCATCTTGGCTGGGTACGTGCGCAGACCTTCGATCAGTGGCTGCATCTTGCCGAACATGTAGTCCAGCGCAATGAAGCTGTCGGCCATGGCCGTGCGCTCGGTGCCCGAATGGCTGATATCGCGTTCGTACCACAGCGCCACGTTGTCGAGCGCCACCTGGGCATTCGCCTTCACATTGCGCGAGAGGCCGCACACGCGCTCCACGGTGATGGGATTGCGCTTATGCGGCATCGCCGACGAGCCCTTCTGTCCCATTGCAAACGGTTCCTCGGCTTCGACCGAGGCGAGGATGGGAATCTGGTGGTCAA
>CAYOBD010000109.1:0-1763 GCA_964402005.1 uncultured Eggerthellaceae bacterium | reverse complement strand
ATCACGTCGGTTTGCTGCAGCAGGCGCACCTGCATGGCTATAGCCTCGAGCGTGGCCGCCACCGTGGCGAGCGCGCACATGACCTGCGCATGGCGATCGCGGGCAATCACTTGGGTGGATAGCGGGTCGGGCGTAAGGCCAAGTTTCTCGCACACATATTCTTCGACGCGCGGATCGATTGACGAATACGACCCAACGGCACCCGAGATGGCGCCCGTCGCAATCATCGTACGCGCCTGCTCCATGCGCTCCAGGTCACGACGAAGCATCCAAGCCCAGCTGCCGAACTTCATGCCGAATGTCATCGGCTCGGCCGAAATGCCATGCGTGCGGCCGACGCAGAGCGTGTCCTTGAATTCGAACGCGCGCTTCTTGCATACTTCGCCGAGCGCTTTGATGTCACGGATGATGATGTCGCATGCCTGCACGATCTGATAGCACAGCGCCATATCGCCCAAATCGCTCGACGTCATTCCGTAATGCACCCAGCGGCTCGGAGGTTCCATGCCTTCGGGCAGGTCGGCGTCGATATATTCAGCCATGTTCGTAAGGAACGAAATCACATCGTGATTCGTCACGCGCTCGATCTCGTCGATGCGCTCCACCGTGAAGTCCGCATGGGCACGAATCCACGCGGCCTCCTCGCGCGTGATGCCACATGTGCCAAGCTCGGCTTGGGCCTCGCATGCCAGAATCTCGATTTCCTTCCAGATGGCAAATTTGTTCTGCAGCTCCCAGATGGCACCCATCTCTGGGCGGGTGTAGCGCGTTATCATGTTTCTCCCTTCCGCTGCCCTTACGAACAGCGGGCGCCCTGCCGCAGCGGCCGAGCGCCCTCGGTAACCAACTTCAGACGACTTGCGCCGTCATTGCTCCATTCCTACAGATACGGCGAGTTGCGCTCCTCCTCGATTTGGCGCATCAGAGTCGCATTCTGGCGATCCACATCGATCATCCATGACGCATCGAAGCTATCCGGCGCGATATATCCGTTGTACCAGGCCTGCGACCAGAAGTAATCCTGCAGATCCTGGTTGACGAACAGGCGCCCATAGCGCGCATAGATCTCGTTGCGTGCAAGATACAGATCGTACGTCGAATACCCTTCCAGCTCGGAGCGAGACAGATAGCGCGAGCTCGAATCGGGAATGATGTAGTAGTTGTTAGCGTACTGCTGTTGAGCCTGCTGCTCAGCCTGCCATTGAGCTTCTTGCTCGGCCTGCTGCCGTGCTTCCTCCTCCTCTGCCTTCTTCTGGGTCGCCGCCTCCTCAGCACTGGCGATATTGGCACGCGTAGACTCGCCGATAGTACCGGCAGCTTCGATGGCCTTTTGGGCGGTCGACGCGGTCAACGGCGCGATGACGGTCGCATTCTCGGTCGTCACAGTATACAGACCGCTGGTGGCATCATCGGGATACGTCATGTCTGCTGCATGGACTGCAATGGATACCTTCTGGCCGTTCAGTGACGAATACGAATCGTCAAGGCGCAGGCTCTTCCCTTTCGGACGCGTTACCAGCGTGCCATTGTCGGCTGCAGAACGCGCTTCAATCGAAGGCGACCCTGCGAGCTCGAGCACAACGATTTCCTCGTCGCTGGACAGAGGGAAGTCTCCAGACAAGTCAACGCCGGCCTCTTCCGCCAGCTCGCTGACCTTTGCCACGCGCACGGTACCCGAAAACACCTGTTTACCTGCGTCTTTCGCCGCATCGCGTGCGGCGGCTTCCGCTTTGCTTGCGCTGAACGCACCGGAAGACGTACTC
>CAYOBD010000108.1:0-7394 GCA_964402005.1 uncultured Eggerthellaceae bacterium | reverse complement strand
GCTCGCGGCCTCCTGCGTGTCGAGCTTGTGAAACAGGATGTAGATCTCGCCGGACGCGAGCTTGGGCGGCACTTCGGTCAAACCCAGGATGGATGTGCCGTCGGGGCATGAATGGCGATTCGCCGGCATGAGCAGGCTCACACCCCGCCGCGCCGCCATCATCGATTGGCAGTAGCGCCTGCGCGCCTTCGGAATCTGCCCGCCCTCGGGATACGGTTCGCCTGCGCGGATCAGGCGCACACCCACGGGATGCCAACGCAGCCCCAGGACATCGCGCAATGTGCGCGCCCATTCCTTGTACTGCGCCGCCGTTTCGTCGTCGATCAAACGCGCGCGTGGATGGTCATCGGATGCCGCATCCGCTGCGGGATTGACCTCGACCTTGATGGCATCTTGCGGGCAGTTGCCGCTGCATGTCTCGCAGCCCCAACACCACTCGGGATGCACGGGTTGCGGACCATTGTCGAACTCATACACCTCGGTCGGGCAGAACTTCACGCACAACCCGCACTTGATGCACGCGCCGCGATCGATCGTTATCGAATAGGACACCTCGTCTGCCATCTCACTCCCCTGTCAGCTGAAACGGTTGACCATGTCTACCATTATAGCCGCGAAAACCAGCGGATGCAGGCCGACAGGGTCCGCGCGATCCTGCCATCCATCCCGACTCTTTCCCTACACCACCAAGAACAGCTTCGCCTGGATAGCCCACTTGCCATCGCGGTTCGTGCACAGGAAGTGCGTGATGTAGTCGGTGCCGTTGTTGTCGTACTCGTGGAACTTCACGTGCGCGACCGGCCCGTCGACGTCGATCTCGTCGATCTTCACGACGAAGTTGCATCCCTTCTGCTCGGCGGATTCGGGCTCGCTAGTAGCGACCTTCACGAACTCAGGCGCGGGGATGCTCATGTGCTCGGGACCGATAACGCCCGACACCCATGCATCATCGTGAAATGCGCTTGCCAGCAGCTCTGCGTCGTTGGTGAAACTGCCTTTGCGATACGCCTCGACTACAGCTTCGAGCGCTTGTTTGTCATCCATGCTGCCTCCTTAGCCGATGAAATTCGTTGACTGAAACAAGGGGCCAAACCCTTCTCGTGGAGCAAAGTGCCAGCCCTTCCGTTTCGCTTCCACGAATCGCCATTGTACACGGACGATGCAAACGGAGCCATCCGCGACTACGAAGCGCCTCTCTCGTAGATTTCTCGACATGTCTCATAGTCCGCGCAGCCGGTTTCGCTGCAGGTAAAGAAACGCGCGCCGCAGTGCGGACAGTATTCAACCTTCCACTGCGCTTGCGGATCCGGACCGCCGTAGCTGCTATAGCCATGCATGCAGGTTCCCACGTCATATGCCTTCCACGAGTGGTTGCACGATGTAGGATCGCATTCATAGGGTCCAACGCCCGCTTGCTTCTTGCCGAGCACGGGATGGCGCCTGCGCACCACAGCGCGCACGATGAGATGGGCTATGGCGATGGCGACCACGATGGCCATGCACATTGCAATCGCATTCATGAAAACCCCCATCTTGCATGCAGCGACCGCACGCACCAACGCCCCGTCCATTGAGCTTGCGTCGCGGCGAAATCGCCCGCCCGTCATCTGCAAGCATTATAATGACGCGAGCAGAATGACAGGAGGACGAAACATGGCTGAACGCAAGCAAGCATTGCTCATCTTCACGAAACCGCCGCTGCCGGGTATCGTGAAAACACGTATGACCACGGAATACGGCGGATTCATGACAATGGATCAGGCTGTATCTTTCTACAAATGCTGCTTCTTCGACATCTGCGAAATGTCCATGCACGCGCTCATCGAGCTGCAGCAAGAAAACGACGCCGCCGTAGCAGCCGATCCGAGCGTCGACAAAATCACCTACGACTTCTTCGTATCCACCACTCCTCCCGAGTGCGTACCGCAGGTGCAGGAGCTTTTCGACAAGATCGGCAACTGGCCGATGGAGATCCACTACCTGTCGGATACGGGCTCCACGTTCGACGAGCACTTCAACGATGCGTTCTCGCAGCTGTTCGTCATGGGCTATGAGCACATCGTGTCGATCGGCGGCGATGTGCCCACCATGCCCAAGCAGCATCTGATCCAAAGCTTCAAATGGCTCGACTACTTCCATGCCATCGGCAAGCCGGGGTTTGTGGTGGCGCCTTGCCAAGAGTGCGGCACATCACTCGTGGGCTACAGTTACGACACGCCTATCGACCATTATGGCATCTACTACAACATGGAGGGGCGCCCCGCGCTCGATGGCTATGTGGAGAAGCTGATCGAAGCCGACATCCCTGCGGCATACCTGGATCCGGTGGCCGACATCGACGAGGTAACCGACCTGGGGCATGCCGTATCGTGCATGAAGGCCATCCGCGAAGCCGCGAAGTACCAAACCGATCTGTTCGTCCCCTTCCGCACGCTAGCTTGGGTGGAGGCGATGGGCATCAAGGTCTCAACGCCGCCCAACGACAACCACGACCCGCGCGACTACCTTGACGGTACGAGCGCCGCGACCGAAACCGATGCGGAAACGCAGCAACGCGTCGCCGAAGCCATGGAGGAGATCCGCCAAGCGCAGGTGCGCGAGAACGCTTACGAGGCAAGCAAGTACGGAGATTAAGCGAGAGCGGAAAAAACTTCCAGGAACATTTTTCCGCCTTGGAATGTGAAATTAAGGCGACCTTAATTTCACATTCCGAAAGGATGCATCGATGACAGAGCAATTGCATACGACCATCGGGATGTGCCCCGAATGCCTGCGCGAGCTGCCGGCAGACGTATACGCAGGCGATGACGGCGCCGTATGGATGGCGCGCACCTGTCCCGAACATGGCACGTATGAGACGCGCATCTGGCCTGAAGTCGAGCATTACCTGTGGCTTACGGGCGAAGCGCTGCCGAAGACGCCGCCGCGCGACACGATCCCTTGCACAGCTCCCTGCCCATTCGGCTGCGGAACCTGCGCGCGCCATGAACGGCGCGGCACGCTGCTGGAAATCGAGGTCACGCGCATGTGCAACCTGCACTGCCCCGTATGCTTCATGAGTTCGGATGACGACCGCCACGACCCCACGATGGACGAGATCTCCGCCATGTACGACACCATTGCGCGAGCCGTGGGAACCGACGGAGCCGTACAGCTGACTGGCGGCGAACCCACATGTCGGCGCGACCTTGCAGACATCATCCGCATGGGGCGCACCAAGGGCTTCTGGGGTGTGGAACTGAATACGAACGGCCTGGTGATCGCCGCACGCGACGGCTACCTCGAGACCTTGCGCGATGCGGGCGTGACGGGGTTGTTCCTGAGCTTCGACGGCTTGACGGGCGATGTGTACGAGGCTACGTGCGGCCGCGACATCCTGGCGCAGAAGCTACGGACTGTGGAACGCTGCCGCGAGGCGGGCGTGCAGACAGTGCTATGCATGACGATCCTCGCAGGCGTGAACGACGACCAGCTCGGCGATGTGCTGCGCTTTGCGTTGGAGAATTCCGATGTGGTAGCGGGTCTTGCTCTGCAGCCAGCTTTCACGTCGGGCCGCTTCGATGCGCGCCAGGCAACCGGCATGACGGCGGGCGACACCATCTTCAAGCTGGCCGAACAATCCGAGGGCCTCATCGATGTGCGCGACATCTGGCCGCTCGGCACGAGCAATCCGCTGTGCGACACGGGCGTATTCCTTGTGCACGGCACGCCGCCCGACGGCAGCAACGAAGCTAGTGTCGGAACAAGCATCGGGGCAGACAACAGCGCGGCCAGCGCCGCACCTGCACCCACGCACCCGAGCGGCTTCTACCCCGCCACACGCATCATCACGCCCGAGGAGTACCGCGCAGCCTTCAACCCCGACAGCCCGCAGGGGTCGGTGTTCTTGGATATCCTGGCCGCACGCGGCGTGCCCGTGTCCGACGGGCTTTCCATCGTGATCATGGATTACATGGACCGCTACACGATGGACATCCAGCGCCTGCGCGAGTGCTCGATGATGGTGACGACCCCCGACGGCCACGCCATCCCGTTCTGCTCGTATCACCTGACCGATGCAGACGGCAAGCGCATCTACCCGCCTTGGCTGAAAGAGGAATTGCGCTGAGGAGGCCGAAAAGCATTCTCTCCAGTCCTAAGCCGCTGATCTTCAGCGCGGAAAAGCAAGGGCTCTACAAGGCCAAACTCACGTGCTGCATAACCTGCTTATCGAAGCTTACTACGCTCTCCTTCGAAACGATGCTGCGCGCAACCAGCAGGCAATCCCCGAAATCCATCGTGCTCAGCTCGAAAAGGGTGAATGCACCGCGTAGCATATCGAAATCATAGAAGCTCATGAAGCGGGCGAGCCTGCGGAATGCCAATCCGATTTCGGCGCGTGGCACGCCATAGACACCCGAGAGAACGTACACGACCTCGGCGAGGATCTCGGGGTACGCATACGCCTCACCGCTTTCTATGATGTCCCGGGCTTTTTCGGCCAACTCGCCGCCATCGCCGATGAGATAGCGCAGAATCACATTGGCATCTACGACCGACGGAGCAAGCATCATTCGCCTCCTTGCTCGGCAGAAAAGATGGCCTGCGCAGTGACGTAGTCCGCAACCAGCGCATCCTTCCATGCAGCCTTTTCGCGTGCCCTGGCCTCTTCGCTCGCGTATTCGGCAAACATTGCGAAACCCGACTCAGGTTGCGCCTCATCGGCTTCGAAGACACGACCGGCCGAGATTGCCGCACCGCCCGCATAGACTGCTGCGCCATCATCGCGTTCGCTTATGTCGAACGGAAGCCGCCGCTTGAGCACGCTTTGCCGCGCGAACAGACGCACCGCCTCGGAGAACGTCGTTCCCATCTGACGATACAGCTGCTCAACCTCACTTTTCAGCTGCGAATCGATCCGCACCTGTAACACCGCATCGTTTGGCATGGTTATTCCTTGCACTACATTTGCAATACATTTGCATTGTATCATGCCATTTATGCGAACGATGGAGAATAAGGGAAGGCGACCCAATTTGGTAGGTGAGCCATTTGGGGATACCCCCCTTTTGGCCGACTATTTGCGGAGACCACCCTTTTGGCCGACTATTCAGGAAGACCTTTTTTGGCAAACCGTTTGGGAAGACTCCCCTTTTGACCGTCCATTTCCCAAATTGCTGATCTACCAGGTCAGCTCGTCATCGCAGTGCTCGATGATGCAGTCGATGGCGTTGTAGGCCCACGTGCCGACAAGCGGCTCCAAAGGCTCGCAACTCGTGAGGCAGTTCACGTTCGATTCGAAGATGCCGCCCAGATCGGGTAGCTGCGGCACGCCGTTTTCCGGATGCCACCAGCCGTAATCCACGTTCAGCAGATCGTCGCGCATTTTCGCGATAGCCAGCGTGAAGCGCGCCTCGCCTCGGTCGGTAGACAGACGCACCGTTTCGCCCGCTTTAAAGCCGAGCTTGTCGGCAGTCGCCTGGCTCATTTCGGCAACAGGATGCGGCGCAACCCGTCGGAAATCCGGATTCTCCAAATACATCGAGGCATTGTAGGGTTGCTTGCGCGAACCGGTGATCATCTGGATGTGCGTGCCGCCTGCAGCGACACCGCGCGCGACGAAATCATCGCTACACTGGCGCGGCAGCTCGCCTTGCTCGGACAGGCGCGTACCGCCCAAACGCGGCAAAAGCTCGCTTGCCAGCTCGATCTTCCCCGTCGAGGTTGCGAAACCCCGCGGCTTGCCGTCAACCCCAGGCTGCAAGTGCTTTTCAAAGGCAGTCGGCTTCGCATACAGGCCGATGCGGCAATACGTTTCCCAATCCATGCCCGCCGGTGCAAGCTGCGACGCAAACGCTTCGGCCAACGATTCGTCAGGCCACGCCTCAGACGCCTGACCCAGCCGCAGGCCCAGCGCACGGAAGATGTCATAGTCGGTCTTGCGCTCATAGTAGGGCGCCACCGCAGCGGGACCGCCGTAGCCGATATTGGCCACGCCGCCGTGGATCTGGAAGATCGGCCGCTCGATAGCGCCCGCAACAGGCAGCACGTAATCGGCGAGCGCCGCCGTGGGCGTGATGTAGTAGTCGAGCACGACCAGCAGGTCCAGCCCCGCGAACGCACGCGCCACGCGGTTTGTGTCCGCATATGTGACCAGCGGATTCGTGGCGTTGACAATCAGCGCGCGCACCGGATACGGCTCGCCTGTCTCCATCGCGTGCAGCACCAGATGCTCCAGCGCCGAGGTCATGTAGCGCATGGGGAGACGCCGACCCAGCTTCTCAGTCTGCGCACGCACGAGTTCGTAACCCGTAAAACACTGCAGAGGCGCCACCGGCTCGTTCAGGCAGAGCGCGCGCTGCTCGGGAGTGAGCGCATCGCTCATCTCGTATTCGACTTCGGAAATGAAATCGCTCGCATCGTTCAGGATGAACGATCCCGCGCGGTCCACGTTTCCCGTAACGGCACGCAGGCAGCACAGCGCCCGATGCGCAGGTGCAACCGCAGCCCCCACCTGGTCGATGCCGCGACCGGACACGAGCGCCGTACGCCGCCCAGGACGCCCGGCATTCGCGAACAGGTGCGCTGCCCGCTCGATGTCGGCAGGATCGACGTCGCAGAACTCCCCCACATACGTCGGCGTGAAACGCTCCACGTAAGCAGCCAGCTCATCGAAACCGTGGCACCATTCGGCGACAAAGGCGTCATCGCACAGCCCGTCACGGATGATCACATGCAGCATGCCGAGCGCCAGCGTGCAATCCGTGCCGGGACGGATGGGCAGCCACAGATCCGCGAGCCCCGCCACCTGGGTGCGCCGCGGATCGACGCATACAACCGCCATGTCATCAGACTTGCCTGCCGCGCGTATGGCCTGCCAAAAAGCGGAATTATCCGATTGCGCGGGGTTGGTGCCCCAGATGAACAAAGCACCCGTGAGCCCTGGTTGGATATCGGCCTCGCCCGTCCAGCCGAATGTAATGGCATCCATCCAGATTCGCGGATTCCAGCAAATGGGTCCGATGCCCATGTTGTTCGGGCTTCCAAACAGGCTCATGAAGCGGTGCAACGGCCAGAACGACGCATGCGGACCGCCGATAGCGCTCGCCAGCGTACCGGGACCGTGCTGCGCACGCAGCGCATCCAAGCGTGCCGCGATGTCGTCGAGCGCCTCGTCCCAGCTCACGCGTTCCCACTGCCCGCTTCCTCGCTCCCCCACCCGGCGCAGCGGGTAGTTCACGCGCCGCGGGCTGTCGAGCACGTCCAGATTCATACGCCAGCGACGGCATCCCGCTAAGATGCGTGCATCATACGGATAGCGAGTCGGGTCGGGCGCAAGATCAACCACGCGCCCGTCCTCGACGGTCGCCAGGACCCAGTAATGGGTCGCGTTCTCGGCCTGTGTGAATGTAACC